>JBGPZN010000301.1:0-4601 GCA_041493815.1 Methylomirabilia bacterium | reverse complement strand
GCCATCCACCGCGCCCTCGACCGCGGTGTCAATTGCGTCGACACCGCGCCCGCCTACGGCGCCGGCCACTCGGAGGAGGTCGTGGCGCGGGCCCTCGAGAAGCGCCGGCGCGACGTCATCCTGGTCACCAAGTGCGGCGTGAAGGCCCCGCCGCCCGGTCAGCTCGGACCGCTGCGCGACTCGAGCCGCGCCAACATCCTGCGCGAGGTCGACGCCAGCTTGCAGCGCCTGCGCACGGACTGGGTGGACGTGCTGCTCGTCCACTGGCCGGACGCCGGCACGCCGTTCGAGGAGACCATGCGCGGGCTCGAGGAAGTCGTCGCCTCCGGGCGCGCCCGCTTCGTCGGGGTGTCGAACTTCACGGGCGCCATGATCGCCGAGTGCCTGCGGACCCGGCGCATCGACGTCTCCCAGGTGGGCTATCATATGTTCGATCGGCGCCAGGAGCAGGAGACGTTCCCGACCTGCCTCACCCACGGCATCGGCGTCATGGGCTACGGCTCGCTCGGCCACGGCCTGCTCACCGGCGCCTTCTCGACGGCGACGACGTTCGATCCCGCCCGCGACTGGCGCGGCAACGGCGTGGCCTTCGGCCAGCCCATCTTCCGCGGCGACAACTTCAAGGCCAACGTCGGCGTGGTCGAGCGGATCCGGCGCGAGGTCGCCGAGCCGCGGGGCGTGGGCGTGAGCCAGATCGCTCTGGCGTGGGCGCTCGGGAATCCCGCGATCAGCACGGCGCTGGTCGGTGCCCGCACGCCGGCCGAGGTGGACGCCAACGACGCCGGCGCCGAGCTCGAGCTCTCGTCAGGCGAGCGCGCGACGATCGACGCCATCCTGGCCGGCGCGGCCGGGCGCGTGCGGGAGTTCACGCCGCTGCGGCCGGCGATGGAGGCGTGGGGCGCGGAGGTGCCGGCGGGCCGATAGGCCCGCTCAAACCGTGTCGAAGCCGCAGAAGTGGTAGTAGATCGCCTCGCGGGTGGCGGTGTCGAGGTCGGGGTAGAGCCGGCGAACGCGGCCCCAGGCGTCGAGCAGCGCGCGGTTCTGCTCGCGCAGCGCGGGGTGGCCGAGCAGGCGGCGGAGATCGGTCGTTGCATCGACCGCCTTGGCCCGCGCGAAGTCACCGTAGAAGGCGATCTGCTGCTCGGTGGCCCGGACGATCTGCTCGTGCATCGGCTGTAGCCGGGCCGGCGCCTGAAGCCGCCGGAGCCGGTCGAGCACGTCCTCCTGGCGCCCGCGGTAGACGCTGTAGAGCGCTCCGTAGCGCTCCGGCGCCCGGGGCACGGCCAGCACGCCTTCCATGTTCAGTCGATTCGAGATGCCGGCCGCCAGCACCCCGAGGAGCTGATCGAAGTAGAGCAGCTCCTCGTGCACGTCGATGCGGCTCTCCTTCAGCGGGATCGGGCGGGCCCCCGGCCACGGTCGGTCCGGCCATTGCTCCTCCGACAGCGCCGCGTTGTCGACGCGGTCGCTGGCGGCCGCTGCCGCTTCTGGGGCCGGCGTGGCCGGCGTGGCCGGAGCCACCGCCTCGGGAGCCGGCGCCGGCGGGGCGGGCGCTTCCCGGCCGGGGCGCAACGTCCAGATTGCGAACAGGACCATCGACAGGACGGCCCCCATACCGATCACGGTGAGCCGCTGCCGGCGCTGGGTGGTGGCGCGGGTGCCGACGAGGGCCCGGAGAGATTCGGCGGTCTCGGGGCTCAGCCACGCGCCGTGGCCGTTCGGACAGGCACTCACGAAGAGCGCGCCGATCGCGAGCGACTGCCGGATGAGATCGCGCTGGCACGTCGGGCAGCCGACGGGAACGGTAGAGGGCGAGGCCGGGCTGGCGAGCAAGTCTTGAAGGAGACGATCAACCTCGGCGGCGGCGCCGTACCGCATCTTCGTGTCGATCTGCGTCAGGCCCGTCTGCTCGACCCACATCGGCTCGTCCTCCCTGGCGCTGACGGCAGCAAGAGGTGTTCCTCGACAGTTGTTCCACGGCGACGGGCGGATGCGTGACGGACGGTGCAGGTGCAAGGGTGCCACGCCGGCACCAGGCGACAGGATCCGTCACGTGATCGGGTTGTCGCGTAGCATGGGGGCCGTGCGGATCGGGTTCTCGCTGCTCAACAACTGGGGGATCGAGGACGCCCAGGCCCTCGTCGGCCTGGCCAGTCGGGCCGACGAGCTCGGCTTCGACTCCGTCTGGGTCCACGACCACGTCTTCAACGTGGGCCACGTGTTCGACCGGATCGGTAGCCGGCCCTACTACGAGCCGCTGACGCTGCTGAGCTACGTCGCCGCGCGGACGACGCGGGTACGGCTCGGGACGTCAGTGCTCGTGCTGCCGTACCACAACCCCATCCGGCTGGCCAAGACGGCGGCGACGCTCGACGTGCTGAGCGGCGGCCGGCTGATCCTGGGCGTCGGCGTGGGCGCCATCGAGCAGGAGATGGAGGCGATGGGGAGCTCGTTCAAGGAGCGCGGCGCGTTCACCGACGAGGCCATCGCCGTCATGCGAGCGCTGTGGACGGAAGACGATCCGCGCTTCGAGGGCAGGTACTCGCGCTTCGCCGGCATGAAGTTCTCGCCCAAGCCGCTGCAGAAGCCCTCCATCCCGGTGGTGATCGGCGGCGTCAGTCGCGCCGCCATCCGTCGCGCGGCGCGGCTGGGCGACGGCTGGCAGCCGCTCGGCCTGTCGCCCGAAGCGCTGGGGCCGGCCATCGCGTCACTCCGCCAGGAGGCGCGGGCCTGCGGACGAGACGTGGCGAAGATCCCCGTCTCGATCGCGATGTCGCTGGCCGCGTCCACGCCGCGGCGCCACGCGCTCGGCACCAAGCCCGACGAGATCGTGCGGAACGCGCAGGCGTTCGCCGGCGTCGGTGTGGACACGCTGGTGATCTCGGCCAACACGAGCGATCCGGGCGAGGCCCGGACCGCCCTGGAGATGGTCGGCCGCGAGGTGCTGCCCGCGTTCCCGGGCGAGCGCCGCGCGACCTAGCCCAGCGAGGCGAGGAGCGCTAGTCCACCCACGCGGGGCGCGCGGCGGTCGTCTGCGCCGCGAAGATCGAGCGGTAGCCGACCTGGTCCCAGCGTGGCGGGAGTCGGGCCGGGTACGGCTCCATGTGCACGTGGGTGGGCTCCCCTCCGCGCACCAGCAGGCCCGTTTTCGACGTGGGGGCCGGCGCCGGCGTGATCGGTAGCGCATCGGCCGCCGCGTACACGTTGAGGAGCAGCGGGCGCATCCGCGGCGAGTCGTTGGCGGCCGAGCCGTGCACCACGCGGCAGTCGAGCAGGACGACGGTGCCCGCCGGCCCGCAGAGCTCGCGAGCGGTGTCGGTGCGCAGCGTGGCCACGTCCCGCGCGACGACGGCACCCGTCCAGTGGCCGTCGTCGTCGAATTGATCGAAGATCGGGCCGCGGTGCGTGCCCGGCAAGGCCGTGAGCGGTCCCTGCGCGGGGCCGGTGTCGTCGAGGTAGACGCCGAAGGTCAGCACACCGAAGTTGGTGTGCGGCCAGGCCTGGATGTCCTGGTGCCAGCGCACGGCGTCGCCGCCGTCGGACCACTTGAAGTTCAGCTTCGAGCTGTGGAAGCGCAGGTCGGGGCCGAGCAGATCGGCGACGAGGTCGACGACGGCCGGATCGATGGCGAATGTCCACAGCTCGGGGTGCTGGTCCACGGCCTTGCGCAGCCGGCGGATGTTCGGCTTCTCCGCCGAGTGATCCGGCGCCAGGTCGAACTGGTCGTCGGAGGCGGCGAGCGCCCGCGACTCCTCGATCTTGGCGGCCACGACCGCGCGCAGCCGGTCGAGCCAGGCGGTGCCGATGTAGCCGGGTACGGTGAGGAAGCCGTCCGCGAAGTACCGCTCGCGCGCCCGCTCGTCGAGCACCAGCGGCGGGCGCTGCAACACGTGCTCTGGCGTCATGGCGCTCTCCGTGTCAGCCGATCAGCTCGTGCTCTTCGGTGATGAGGACCAGCCGATCGCTGTGACTGTCTCGCGAGTGGGCCAGCGCCGTCCGGCCGACCTCGGACGACCACGCCGCCTCGAGCGCGGCCCGGTCGTCGAACCATAGCTCGGCGATGCCGTCCCACGGCTCCCGGCCCTCGTGCGACGTCGAGCCGGTGACCAGGCACACGCGGTACTTCCGGAGATCGGGCAGCGTCCTCGCGTAGGGGACGTGCTCGTCCAGCCACCACCGGTGGAATCGCTCGCGCGTCCAGTCCGGGGGGCGTCGCAGCAGCACCACGACCTTGATCATTGCGCGAGCGCGCCTCCGTCGATGACCAGCTCGCTGCCGGTCATGTACGACGAGTCGTCGGAGGCGAGATAGAGCACGGCGCTCACGATCTCGGCCACCGTGCCCATGCGCCCGAGCGGAACGCGCTGCAGGCGGCGTTCCAGGGCCTCCCGGTCGCGGAAGGCGCTGTGGAACATCTCGGTGTCGACCGGGCCCGGGTGCACGGAGTTGCAGCGGATCTTGTCCTTGGCGTGCTGACTGGCCGTCACCTTCGTGAAGATCCGGATCGCGCCCTTGCTGGCCGCGTACGCCGGCTCCTGGTGCAGGGATTGACCGATCCCCGCCACCGAGGAGATGTTCACGATCGAGCCGCCACCGGACCG
>JBGPZN010000343.1:0-4106 GCA_041493815.1 Methylomirabilia bacterium | reverse complement strand
GTCGCCCAAGCAGGGTGACGGGCACTCGATGGTCCTCGACCTCGCCCGCGCCCGCATGTGGGTGGCGGACGCGGGCCGGAAGCTCTACTGGGACGGCCCCGTGGAGGAGTACTGCCAGGCCGTGCGCGGCACGATGGCGGCGGCCCAGAAGATGATGGCCGAGCAGATGAAGGACATGCCCCCCGCCCAGCGCGAGCAGATGATGCAGATGCTGAAGCAGATGGGCGGTGGCGCCTCGGGGCCGCCACCCAAGGTGACGATCGAGCGCACCGCCGACACGGAGAAGATCGCCGGGCTGGCGGCACGCAAGTATCGCGTGCTCGCCAACGGCAAGCTCTACGAAGAGCTGTGGCTGACGACCGACGCCGCCCTGGTCCGCGAGCTGGAGCTCGCCCGCGCCCCCGACACCTTCGGCCGCATGTTCGCCTGCATCGCCGGCCCCGGCAGTGAGCGTGTGGAAGCGACCGGCGAGTACCGGCAGATCTTCGCCCAGGGTTGGCCGCTCAAGGCCGTCTATCATGGCGAGGGCGGCGCGGCCGGCCGGGCGCTCGTCACTCGCGTCGAGCAGCGCGACCTGCCCGAGCCCGACTTCGCGCCGCCGGCCGGCTTTCGCGCCGCCCCGCTCGCCGAGATCTTCGGCCAGAACCGCTAGGGCCGCCGCGGCACCATCACTCGTAGTCCTCGTTGAGGGCTCGCAGGAAGGCGGCGAGCGCGGCGATGTCGGGCCCCGCCAACGCCATCCCCTTCAGCTCCGGCGCCGGGTTGCGCATGGTGCCGGCGCGCGCGAGCGCCGAGAACTCCGCGTAGAGCCCGAGCACTCCCTCCAGCGAGCCGGCGCGACCGATGTGCAGATACGGGCCGGAGTGCCCGAGGTCGCGGAGCCCCGGTGTCTTGAACCGCGCCACCGCGCGGGTGAGGACCTCGTCGGGCGCACAGAAGAATCGCTCGCACAGCAGCGCCTGCAAGCGGAGCTGGGGACGCGGCAGATCCGGGTTCGCGTACACGTTCCACACGCCCAGATCGGTCAGCCCCGGCTGCGGCAGACTGGGAATGCTGCGGAACGGTCCGAGCGCCTGGGGGTGGTTCGGCGTCGCCGGCAGATAGGCATCGGGGTGCGCGTTGCGGGCGCGCAGGCCGGGGATGAACAGCGCGGCGAACGTCCCGCGGCCGTGGATGGCATCGTACTCGCTCTGAGCGACGCCGGTATTGTGCACACCGAAGTCGGTGAAGTTCGGCGCCGGGTGACACGCCACGCAGTTGCCGATACCGCCCTTGGCGATGGCGCGCGCCGACAGTGGCGCCGCCGGCGGCTCGGTCAGGAACGTCTTGAGTCCCGCCAGCTCCAGCGCGCCGAAGGCGAACGGCTGATCGTGCAGCCGCAGCGTGCCGTCGTCGGGCGTCACCCAGCGCGGGTGGGCGAGCTTGTCCAGGCGCGCGCGCAGGCGGCGGCTGTAGGTCTCGTCAGACTCGCCGGGCGCCGGCGCCCGCGGCAGGTGGTTCTTGACCAGGAACGCGTCGTAGGGCGAGCCGCTGAACGCGCCGGTGTCGTCCCGCGCGAACTCGAGCGACTTCACGTAGGCGGCGATCAGCCGCGCGACGGCCCGCACGATCGCGAAATCGCCGGCGTGCGTCACGTCGATGCGGAAGCGGGGGGGCAGCGTGAGCTCGGGCGGGATGCTCGGATCGGTCCCGCCCAGCAGCACGCGATAGGCGCCGCCGGACTCCTGGGCCAGGTCGCCGGTGCCGTCGTCCTTGCGAATGACGCGCGCGACGTGCGCGAGCGCGGTCTGGCGTTCGGTGGGAAGCCAGCCGAAGTTCCGGCCGAGCAGTGTCTCGACGACGAGATCCTCGACGCTGGCAAACTCGCCGTCGAAGTGCAGGACGAAGAAGCGTCGCCGCAGCGAGGCGTTGACGAGTGGCGGCGAGTTACGGACCGTGGTGAGCTGGCCGTCCTGAAGGCGCGCGGGCACCGGACTGCGCCGGGCGAAGTCGCTGTAGGTCCGGTTGCCTCCGCCCGGAACGCCGCTCTGCTCGTCCACCAGGTGGCAGGCCCGGCAGTTCATCGACTGACCGGCGAAGGGCCCGGGCAGCGGCGCGCCCGTGGTCACCGTGTCGTCCATGACCGGATCGGAGGCGACCGTCGCGTTGACGTCGCCGCCGCTCAGGGCGAAGAAGTGCTGCGCGAAACGAGTTTCGAGGAAGAGCCGCTCGCCCACGGCCACCTCGGCAGGATCGGCCTCTTCCGCGGGCTCTTCGTCGGTGGAGTCGTCAGCCAGTGCCCAGGAACCGCCCCGGTGACTTCCGGCCGTCAGGACCGCGGCGATGAGGGTCAGGATTCCGGCGATTCGGCGCAGCCAGTCCAGGTGCGGCATACCAGTCCCCCCTAGGTTCGGATAACCGCGCTGGCTGGCTGCCTGGCCCCGGGGGGTTAGGGTGCTGGCTAGTGGGGTGGCACTCTAGCCCACGACACCCGACCCGGTCAAACAGCCAGGAGTCGGCTGCTACGGCGAGCGCAGGAGGGTGGGCAACGCGCGTGGCGGGACGTAGTCGCCGAAGACGCCGAGCAGCGCGTCGAGGACCGCCGGGCGCCGGGCCAGCGCGCGGCAGGCGAGGTTGGCCAGTCGGCGATGGCCGATGACGAGCTGCAGCGCGCGCGTGACGCGCTCCTTGCCGCGGAAGGCGTCGCGCCGTGCCTGCTCGTAGGCGGCCAGCGCGCCGACCGACACGTCGTCGGACCGTAGCGCGCGAGCGATCGTCTCGGCCACCAGCTCGGCCGAGCGCAGCGCGGTGAAGATCCCCTCGCCGGTGAACGGATCGTAGAAGCCCGCCGCGTCGCCGACGAGCACCACGCCGCCGACGCGCGGCGGCGCCACGCGGTGGGCGAGCGGCCCCAGCGCGCGGATCGGCGCCACGCGGCTGGCGCCGGCGAGCCGGCGGGCCAGGTGCGGCAGTTGCCGCACGCGCGCCGCGAGGAAGTCGTGGAGCCGGCCGCTCCACGGCGCCGCGTGGCTCAGCGGCACCACCAGCCCCAGGTTCACGCGGTCGGGCGCGATCGGGTTCAGGATCGCGTAGTCAGGCGGGTCCACGAAGATCTCGCCCAGCTCGCGGCAGTCGGCCAGCCCGCTCACGTAGGTCATCAGCGCCATGCGGCGCAGCGGGTGCGGGCGCCGGCAGCCGAGGCGCTCGGCGACGACCGACGCGCGCCCGTCGGCGCCGACCACCACGCGCGCGCGCACGTCGAGCACGCGCCGCTCACCGTCCTCGGCGCGGACGCCCACGACGCGGCCGCCCTCGACGAGCACGTCCACCACGCGCGTCCGCTCGCGGAGATCGACCGGCAGGCCGCGCAGCCGCTCGACCAGCGCGCCGTCCAGCGTGGCGCGCGATACGCCCATCGCGTGCTGGCGATAGGGCCGCCAGCCGCCCACCGCGCGGTAGCGGCCGACGACGACGGTGCCATCGGGCGCGGTGATGCGCATGCCGGCCAGCGGTGCTGCGCCCGCCGCGTCGACCGCCTTGAGGACACCCAGGCGGTCGAGCAGCCGCGCGGCCTCGGGGCTCAGATACTCGCCGCAGACGATGCGGGGGCGGGGCAGCTCGGCGCGATCGAGCACGATCACGTCGAGCCCGTGCTCGGCCAGGAGAATGGCGGCGGCGGCGCCGGCAGGCCCCGCCCCGACCACCGCGACGTCGGCGCGCCGCTCGCTCACACGATCTCCGCCACCAGCCGGGCCAGCCACGGGTAGCGCCGGATGCGCACGCGCACACCGGCCTCCTCCGCCAGCCGGGCCAGCTCGGCGGCCGAATACGCGCGGCGGACCGACAGCGGCCCGTCGTGGCGCGACACCGGGTGCAGGCGCAGGACGCGCGTGGCGAGCCACACGAGGGCCAGCGACGGGCGCGTGCGCAGAAGGTCGTTCACCACCGCCAGCGCGGAGGCCGCCCCCATCTCGGCCAGGCAACCGACCGCCGCGTCGTGGTCCAGGTGGTGGAGCGTCAGCGCGGCCACCGCCACGTCGGCGGCGTCGCCGCGCAGCGGCAGCGCGGTGGCGTCGGCCTGCACGAGCGCGATCTCCGGATAGGCGGCGGTGCGGCGGCGCGCCGCC
>JBGPZN010000259.1:0-5308 GCA_041493815.1 Methylomirabilia bacterium | reverse complement strand
TCACCACCAGCAGACGGAGGGGCGCCGCCGTCACGTTGAGCTGGCCCACGACCACGAGCGCCAGTGGCGGCAGCACCAGCACGAGCAGCACGCCGCGGACACCGTCGAGGAATTCGATCAGGTCCTTGCGCAGCACGCGGAGGATGCCGCTCATGCGAAGCGCCCCTCGTCCAGGTGCAGCCCGCGGGTGATGAACGGCAGCTCGTCGGACGTGGGCGACGTCAGCAGCACGACCCGCGCCTCCTTCGCCGCCGCGACGAGCGCCTCGACGAGCGCGCGACGCTTCTGCGCATCCAGCCCGCTGAACGGCTCGTCGAGCGCGAGCCACACGGGCCCGATCGCCAGCGCGGCGGCCACCGCGGCCAGGCGCTGGAAGCCGCCGGAAAGCGCGCCCGCGCGCTTGCCGAGCATGTCCGTGAGGCCGAGTGCCGCCGCCGCGGGCGGCTCGAGCGTCACGCGCACGCCGCACACGCCCTGCCGCAGCGCGAGATTCTTGGCCACGGCGAGATCGGGATAGAGACCGCCCGTCTGCGGCACGTAGCCGAGCCGGCTGCTGGCCAGCGCACGCGCGCGATGGATGCGGCCGCGGTCCGGCGAGATGACACCGGCCAGCAGCTTGAGCAGCGTCGACTTCCCCGAGCCGTTGGCGCCCGTGATGAGGACGCGGTCGCCGTCGTTGAGCTCGAGGTGGTCCACGGCCAGCACCCGCTGCCGGCCGTAGCGCTTCTCGACGTTCTCGAGGCGGATCAGCGGGTCGTCGTCGGTCATGGCGCGGTGTCCGCGCGCAGGAGCCGGACGCTGAACCTCAGGCGGCTTCGGCCGTCGACGGCGCCGACGTTCAGCGCCAGCGCGGGGTGATCGCGCAGGGCGGCCAGCGGCTCGCGGATGGCGTTCGCGATACCGCTCTCCGGCGTCAGCATGCCCCGCGCGGCAAGGCGCGCGATATCGACGAAGATTTCGACCTTGTCGCGCGCGGTCCAGCTCACCGTCGCGGGCGTGAAGAACAGGCCCCGCGTCAGCGGATCAGCGGCCTGCTCTGAACGGGCGGCGATGGCCTTCAAGGCTTCGACGTCGGTGGCGATCCACAGCAGGCCATCGTCCATCGGCATCGCGGCCAGACGCCCGCGGTCGCTCGTGAGGATCTCCTGCTCCACGGGCTTGCCGCGGAACCGTTCGAACTCCGGGCGGAGCTCGAGGTCGTTCCGCGTCAGACGCGGACCGAGATACGTGATGGCGCGCCCGGCGTGCACCAGGCGCTCCTCACCCGCACGGGGCGCGCCGAGCTTCACCACCTGTCCGCCGGTCACGACGGCCGCGGTCAGGCGCGGCTCGGGGACCAGCACGCGCACACCGACGAGCTGCCGCACGTCGGCGGCTTGCGCCTCCTTCGCGCGCGGATCGGCGAGCGCGGCCGCGAGCACCGCCCGATCACGGCTGGCGTAGAGATCGTGCTGCAGCTGCGTCGTCATCTCGTCCAGCGCGCCGCGCTCGCCCCAGCCGCCGAGGAGGAAGTCCGGCAGGCTCGCGCGCCGCCCGGTCGTGGCGAAGGTCACGGCCCGGAGTCCGCGGACGTCGCCCAGACGCCGCAGGACGGACGGCCAGCCCCGCTCGCCGCCCTCCACCTGCCGCGCCGTCCACGCCACGAAACGTCTGGCGTCATCGTCCATCAGTGTGATGGCGGCCGGCGTGTCGCGTCCGAGTGACGCCACCCACGCCGGCGGCGCGGCCGGCGGCTTCAGGAACGCGGCGAGCAGCCGGCTCCGCTGCGATTCGACGTCGAGCTCGCCCTCCATGGTGAACGCGGCCGCATCGCCGCGCATGCGTGCCGTGAGCCGGCGCAGGGGGCCCGCGTCCGTCGGCGGGCGCACGAGGAGCGCGATGCGGCCCGTGCCAGGCCGCTCCACGTCCCGGAGCGTGGCGGCCAGCGCGTCGTCGTCCCAGCCGTGCGCGTGGTTCGTGGCGCCGTTGGCGAGCGCACGGTCGAGCATGAGCCGCGAGTTGGTCACCAGGGCGCGGCCGCCGGGTGGGAAGGCCAGATATACATGTGTCGCGCACGCCGGGTTTGCGCAGTAGGCGGTGACGGCGACGTCGGGGGCGCCGGGCGGCAACGTCACGCGCCCGGGAGCGGCCGACAGTTCCGCCAACGTGGCCAGCCACACTGCAAACCGCTCGCGATCACGCACGCCCACCTGCACCACGTAGCGCGGCGTGTCGATCCCGACCAGGCCCACGACGAGACCTCGCTCGACGTCGATGCCGTTGGCGACGAGCGCGTCGAAGCCGCCCCGACGGATGGCGGCGGCGCAGCCGCGCAGCGCGTCGAGGTCCGGCTCCGCCAGCGCGCAGGCCGGCGCCTCGCCCACGCTCTCGCCCTCTTCGAGGCGTCGGGCCGTCGCCGCGAAGTGCTCGGCGAGGACCCGCCAGAGCGAGCGCACGTCGCTGGTCGCGAGGACCATGTCCGCCTCCTTGGGGAGGTATCGCAAGACGTCGTCCGCGCGCGTGCGCCCCGTCACGGCGGCGACGCCGAGCGCCGCAACGACGGCGGTGGCGGCCACGACGAAGGGCAGGAGGTTCGAGGCCGGGCGCCGGCTCACAGGTTCTTCAGCTTCTCCGCGAGCGCGTCGGCTCGCGGCGGGACCGCCGGTGCCTTGCTCTCCTCCGGCTCAACGCCGTAGACGTCCAGCACCTTGCGCGCGTCCTCGAGCGTCACCGTCGGTCGCGCCACCAGCGTCCCGACCCGCTCCAGCAGGTCGCCGGGCTGCCGGTCGGGGGACGCGGTGCTGAGGAACTTTCGGTAGAGCACCATCACCTGCCGCACCGTACCGTCGCGCTCGGCGTCCGACAGGCGCGGACTCGGTTCGCACCGCAGCTGGGGCAGCACCTCGACCACGGCGAAGGCCAGGCGCAGCGCGAGGAACTTGACGTCGTCACTGGTCAGCCGCGTCTTGCCGGTCGGCAGGTTGATCCACTGGAAACTGAGGGGCGCGCCGTGCGCCCCCGTGCTCTCGACGTAGATCTCGTGCGTCGTCCTCACGGTGCGCGCCTTCGACCCGGCGACGTCGGAGAAGCCGACCTGGCTGGTGATCACGACGGCCGGGCAGAACGTCTCCCGTCGCAAGACGTACCGGATCGCCTTCCTCAACTCGTCCGACGCGCGCTCGGGATCAAGCCGGTGGTCGAATTGCTTGACGCGCGCGTCATCGACGGCGTCACGGCCGTCCCACAACTTCGGCTCGATGCGGAGACCCTTCACGCCGTCGAAGACCTGCCGGTGCGCGTTGACGTATTCCCGCCAGAACCGCTGCAGCTCTTCGGTTTTCTCTTCGGTCGTCGCCCGCGTCGGCAGAAAGACGTAGACCTTGTCCTGGCTCCACTGCGCCTGAAGCCGGCGCTGATAGAACCACTGCTCTCCCCACATGGCGCCGACCAGCAGCACGACCTGCATCGCGGCGAGCCACCACGGGCGCTCCCGCAGCCACATCGCGCCCGCGGCCGTCAGGGCAAGCGCGGCACCGAGCATCACCGCGCCCTCCCAGCGCCCGCCGTACCCCTCGATGCCGGCGACGGCGGCGAGGACCAGCGGCGCGAGCGCGGACCACGCGACCATGGCGAAGCGCTTCAGGCGTGCCTGCCAGGCGGCGGGGAGCTTCTCATACCCCTTGCCGAGCTTCGTGACGGCGTCGGAGACGACCTTGAGGTTGGACACGACCCAGGCGATGAAGCCCGCCAGGACGACGAAGAGCGTGGCGTCGCTGCCCCAGTACCAGGCGTAGTCCCGGAGCCAGGCGACGATTGCTTCCTTCATATCGTCCTTCTACCTGCCGTCTCGTGCGCCGCCCGGAACAGGCCCAAGTCAGGCGCGACCCTACCACGTTGTGAAAAAGACATGGAGTCGGGGAAACCCCGACAGGACCAACCCAGATCCGGCCCAAGACCCATGCGCTGTCGGGAGCCTTACACGCGCAGCGGGTCGATCCGATCGGCGAGGCCGAGCAGGCTCTCGAAAAGGTAATAGCTCCCCACGATGAACTCGCAACGGTTCGCCCGGTCCTGGGGCCGCGCGTCGGTCCGCTTGTTGAAGCACGCCTCGGTGAGCATGCCCGGCCCACGCCGGTCATCGGGACGCGTCGGCGTGAGGTACCGCTCCACCAGCGCCCGCGCGGTCGCCTCGGCCGCCTCGCGATAACGCACCTGCCCGGGCCCAGTCGGCGCCACCCGGCTCAACTTGAGGAGCGCCGCCGTCGCGATGGCCGTGGCGGCGGTGTCACGCTCGGTGTTCGGGATGGCCGGGTCGTCGAAATCCCAGAACGCCACGCGGTCCGCCGGCGCATGCGCGAGCCACCAGTCGGCGCCGCGCACGGCCGCGGCGATCCACGCCTCGCGCCGCCGGTCGGCCAGGTAGCTCTGCGTCGAGAAGAGCATGCCCCACGCCTGCGCCCGAGCCCACGTGCTCGTGTCGCTCACGCCCTTGTGCGTGTAGTGGCGGACGAGCCGGCCCGTGGCGGCGTCGAGCGAGCTGGACTGGATGAACGACCCGTCGGGCCGGAGGTGCAGGTGGATGATCGTCTCCGCGTGGTTGGCCGCGACCTCGCCCAGCGTCTGCTCGCCCGCGACACCGGCCGCCCAGAACAGCAACATCGCCGCCTGCAGGCTGTCGATGCTGGTCTCGGTCGCCCCGATGTGCGCGCCCTCCTCGGCCTGGGTGCCGAGCGGCACGAGCCGGAGCGCCGGCGCGTAGAGGCGCGCCAGGCTGCGCGCGGTCGAGAGCGCGATGTCCCGCGGTCCCGGGGCGTCGTGGAGGATCGCCCCCAGGGCGAGGCCGTAGTACGCCGGGAACGCCTTGAACACCGTCTCCGCGTCGATGCGCGCGCGCAGCCGCTCGGCGAGCGGCGCCGCCCACGACCGGTACCGAGCGTCGCCCGTCGTCGCCGCGGCGAGCCACAGCATCCCCAGCCAGTACCCGCCGGTCCAGTCGCCATCCAATGTGGTGGTCCACTGCCCGGTCTCCGGATCGGCCCAGTGGGGAAAACCGTCCTTCACGCGCGCCGCCGTGTCCCGAATGCGCCCCAGCATCCGATCGATCGCCTCGTCCCACGCCCCTGCCGTCATAGGACCTCCGATATGCCCTGCACTCTCGTCGAAGGGCTACACCGCCTGGAACGACCTCGAGTGGTCCCGGAGTTCAGGCGCAAGCCTGACACAACTCGGGTCCGAGCGGGCGGGCGCCTGTTGGGCGTGCGCCTGTTTGACGACTTCAGGCCTTCGGATATAGACTCCCGCCCCACCACCAACCCGAGGAGGAAGCCAT
>JBGPZN010000277.1:0-4980 GCA_041493815.1 Methylomirabilia bacterium | reverse complement strand
GAGCGCACGTTCTCGGCGCTCGATCGGCGGGCCCGCGTCACCGGGCCCATGAACCGCATCCACGGCTTCGACCTGGCCGGCTGCGGCTTCTGCTGCGTCGGGCTGGGCGTGGCCCGCGCCGCCATCGACGCGTTCGTCCAGCTCGCCACGACGAAGATCCCGCGCTCGTCCTCCGATCTCCTGCGCGAGCGGGTGATGGTGCAGGCGCAGGTGGGCGAAGCCGAGGCGCTGCTGCGCGCGGGCCGGGCGCTGCTGTTCGACGTGGTCGGGGAGATGTGGGAGACCGTGCTGGCCGGACAGCCCGTCACCGAGCCCCAGCGCTCGGATCTGCGGCTGGCCATGACCCACGCCGCCCAGAGCGCGGCGCGGGCCACGCACATGGTGTGCGTCGCCGCCGGGACCACCTCGATCTTCGCCAGCAGCCCGCTGGAGCGCTACGCGCGCGACGCCGAGGTCGTCACCCGCCACAACCAGCTGCAGTTCGTGAACTACGAGGCCGCGGGTCGCACCATGCTCGGCCTGGAATCCAACAGCCCCCTGTTTTGACCGTGAACGCAGCTGAGGAGAATGCCATGACGCGTCACCGCCCGGTACCTGTCGCCGCCGCTCTCGCCCTGCTCGCGATCGTGACCGTTGTCCCGACCGCCCGCGCCCAGATCGCCGTGTCGGGGAACGACAACAAGGTGCTCCTCGTGAACGGCGTCGTGACGGTGGTGCCGAATCCGCCGCCCGACACCGTGTCGATCATCGATCTCAAGGCCTCGCCGCCGCGCGTCGTCGCCGAGGTGCAGGCGCCGGTGAGCGTGGTCGGGCCGCCGCTCAGCATCGCGGTGACGCCGGACGAGAGCCTGGCGCTGGTGACGGCCTCGAACAAGGTGAATCCCGGCGACCCGACGAAGCAGACGCCCAACAACCAGGTCACGGTCATCGACTTGAAGGCGACGCCGCCGAAGGTGCTGGCCACGCTCGAGGCGGGCCGGGGCGCGGCCGGCATTTCCATCAACCGCGCGGGGACGCTGGCGCTGGTCTCGAACCTCGTGGACGGCACCGTGTCGGTGTTCACCATCCAGGGCAAGACGGTGACCCCGGCCGGGACGGTCGAGGTCGGCGGCGAGAAGGCCGGAGGCGGGATGGTGGCCATCACGCCCGACGGCAAGACGGCGCTCGCCTCCCGCAACAACGACAACAAGGTCTCCGTGCTGTCGATCGAGGGGACCAAGGTCGAGTACACCAAGCGCGACATGACGCCCGGCCTGCGCCCGATCGTGATGGACGTCGCCTCCAGCGGCGCCTTCGCGGTCGTGGGCCATCTGGCCGGCGGCCCCACCGGCGACAGCGACGCGGTGACGCTCATGGACCTGACGGCGAAGCCGCCGCGGGTCGTCGACACCGTCGGCGTCCTCGGCGCGACGGCCGAGGGGCTGAAGATCGCACCCGACAGCTCGGTCGTGGCCGTCGTCGTCCACAACGGCAGCAACCGGCCCAAGGAGTCGCCGTTCTACAACGACGCCGGCAAGCTCGTCATCGTCCGCGTGACCGGCAAGACGCTGGCGCGCGTGGCCTCGGCGCCGATCGGCCACTGGTCGCAGGGCGCCACCTGGGCCCCCGACGGCAAGACGATCCTGGTCGGCAACATGGTCGAGAAGGACTACTGGGTCTTCTCGTGGGACGGCTCGACGCTCAAGGATACCGGCCAGCGCGTCAAGGTGAACGGCGGCCCGGCCGCGATCCGCACGGCGGAGAAATAGCGATGGCGACCACGACCTCCGACCGGTTGACGGACGCGATCCTGACGCGCGATCAGTCCCGCACCGCCGATCTGTTCTTCCAGATGGTGCGGCGGGAGGGCCGCTCGCTGGGCGACGCGCTCGGCGAGGTGACGGCGGCCGAGGCGCCGTTCGTGCAGGTGCCGAACCACATCAACGTGCGCGACGGTCAGATCACGCTCGTCAACAACGACCACACGATTCTCGGTCTGCGGACCGCCGCCAGCCTGGCCCCGTTCCTGCCCGAGCCCTACCGCCTGCTGCCATTGCTGCAGGCCGTCTGGTACGTCCCGGCCGGGCTCGACATCTGGAACCAGCTCCTCGGCAAGTACCCGGGCCGCTACGCCACCATGAAGGGCATGAACGTGCCGCCGCCCAGCTACGGCCCGGTGCAGTGGCACCAGGAGCAGGCGCCGATCATGCAGGAGGGTCCGGTCGAGGAGCAGCTGCACGCGCACATGATCGCCACGATGAGCGGCGACGTGCGGCGGTCCTACGGCCTGTTCCTGGGCCTGGCCGCCGACGCGCAGGTCCGCCCGCGGCTGCGCGATCACATGCTCTTCCTCGGCCTCATCGACCTGCAGGACACGATCATCGGGCGCAAGGCGCGCAACACGGGGCACAAGGCGTTGCGGGCCCGGGCCGTCATCGATCTGGCCGACGTGATCGGCTGGGACCGCGCCCACGGTGTGTACTACATCGGCGTGCCGGACATGGCCGTCGGCCCGCTCTACTACTCGGCCTACGACGCGGCGTGCGTCACGGTGGTCAACGAGTTTCCCGAGGCCGGCAAGCAGCTCAAGCAGACGAACGAGACGCCGCTGACGCCGGCCGAGGTCGAGGAGATGGTCCGGCTGCTGGTGGAGGCCGACCCGCCGACCGTCTGGAGCCTCGTCACCACGCACCTGCGCAACGGCAAGTCGCTGCGGAGCCTCGGCGACACCATCCAGATCGACGCGGCCGAGCTGATCCTCAGGACCACCGTGCCCCGGCAGTTCACGGACGCCCAGCACGCCTTCGACTACTGCAACGTGGCGAACTACTGGCTGCGCACCAGCGACAACCCCTACCAGCCGCGCGTGCTGTACCTGATGGCCAACTTCGTCAACGACGTCGCCCGCTCCAACAAGCTGTTCACCTCGGTGCGCGAGCGCGAGTGTGCCGGCTTCGACCTCGCCGATCGCTCACCGCGGGCCCTGCTGCAGGAGCTGGACGAGGCCATTCTCGCCTTCGACGTCCCCCGCACCACCGCCGTGGCCAGCGCGTACCTGGCCTCCGGCGCCGACCGTACCGCCTATCAGCAGACGGTCGCGCTCACGGCCTGCAAGTTCCAGGACGATCCGCACAACCAGAAGATCAGCCATTCCACCTTCGAGGAGTACGGCCACAACTCGACGCCCGCGCGGGACCGTCTCCTGCTGGCGACCGCCCGCCTTCTCGCCGGCTGGCCGAAGATGCCCGGGGAGCGCGAGTGCCATGCCCGCTTCATGAAGGAGTGGATCGACAACTAGGCGCTGAGCCCAGCGTTCGCGCGCTCGAGCCAGCCGAGATCGCGCGGCGACGCGCGGCGCTGCAGGCGCCGGCGTACGAGGCGCAGCGCGTCGTCGTAGCGTTCGAGCTCCAGGTAGCACGCGACCATCGTCTCCTCGAACAGCTCCCACTGGGCGTGGCTGCCGCCGACCCGGTGGAACTCGCCCTCGACGGGCTCCAGATGGGCGAGCGCGCCGGCGTGATCGCCGGCCACGAACGCCGCGGTCCCCTGCACCATGGGCAGCGCCACCGTGCCCGCGATCGGGTGGCCCTTCGCGTCCAGCGCCCGCAGGCCATCGATCAGCTTCGCCAGCGCCCTCTCGTCGCCGCAGGCGGCGTAGGCGAGCGCGGCGTGAACCTCACCGAACACGAAGCCGGGCCGCGAGACCCGCTCGGCGAGGTCGGCGAGCGACCGCCACGCCGGCGGCGGCTGGTCGCGACCGTCGAGCCGGAACCGCCACAGTAGCGCCGAGCCGTCGATCATGGCCAAGCGCGGATTGACCGCGCCCACGATGTCGCGCTGGAAGATCTCGCGCGCGCGCGCATAGCGTCTCTGGTGCAGCTCGAACATCGCCTGGTGCCAGGCCAGATGGCAGTGGAACGACGCGCGCGGGTCGTAGCCGGCCATCCACTCGTTGAGGAACGCGGCGCCCGCCTCGGTGTCGAGCGTCTCGAAGTAGATGTGCGCGAGGTTGTGGCTCGCGTTGGCGTTGCCCGGGTACTGCTGCAGCGAGCGCTCCGACAGGCGCCGCGACTCTTCGTACCGGTCGACCTCGTGGTAGGTGAACGCCAGCGCCGAGTTGAACCACCAGTCGTCGCCGTAGGCGGGCGCCAGGCGCTCCAAAAACGCCATGCGGCGCTCCTCGCGATCGTGGGCGCCGGCGAAGCCGATGGCGCTGCCGGCCTGGTTGGCGAGCAGCGCGTCGCGCGGGAACTCCCTCACGTGCTCGTCGACCAGGTCCAGCCCGCGGGTCGTCTCGCCGCCGACGAGCGCGCTCAGCGCCTCGACGTGCTGGCGCTCGCGCCGCGTCGCGCCGGCCACCGCCGCGCGCGCCCGGCCGACGGCAGCGCGCGCCGTCGGGGCGTCACCCTGGGCCACGGCGACCAGCGCGCTGCCCGCGTGCGCCACCGCCAGCCCCTCGTCGGCCTCTACCGCCGCCGCGAAGCAGTCCTCGGCGCCGGCGCCGTACGAGAGCAGCCTGTCCATGCCCTCCTGGAAGCGCGCGGCGGCGACGGGTGAGGCAGTCGTGACGGGCAGTCCGTAGCGGTCGGTGATGGCCATGGCGGGGCAAGTATAGCCGGGCGCGGCGGGCGCCGCGCACCCGGTCAGCCGAGCTTCACGCCGTACTTCTCGAGCGTCTCGTCGCGCAGCTCGAGGCCCAGCCCGGGCGCCTCGGGGATCGCCATGAAGCCGTCGACGATGGCCGGGCGCTCGCGGAACAGCTCGAACCACAGGGGATCGCGCGTGGGGTCCGCGAACGATTCGAGGATGAACCCGGTCGGACTCGCCGCCACCGCATGGACGTGGATCTGCGGATCGTGGTGGGCGGCCAGCGGCACCTGGTACAGCTCGGCCATCACCGCCGCCTTGCGCCAGGTCGTCAGCCCGCCGGCCCACGTCGAGTCGATGATGAGGTAGTCGACCAACCCCTCGGCCAGCATCGTGCGCAGGCCGAACGGCGTG
>JBGPZN010000597.1:0-2242 GCA_041493815.1 Methylomirabilia bacterium | reverse complement strand
GCATCCGCTGCAACTCCGTCCATCCCGGCCCGATCGTCACGCCGATGACCGAGCGGCGCCGGGCGGAGCCGGACGTGTACCAGCGCATGCTGTCGCGCATCCCGCTCGGCCGCTACGGCGAGGCCGACGAGGTCGCCTACGCCGTGCTGTACCTCGCCTCCGACGAGTCGTCCTTCGTCACCGGCAGCGAGCTGGTGATCGACGGAGGCTGGACCGCGCAGTAGTCCGCGACCGCCTGGCCGCCGCCAAATTTCCTCGTGGCTCCGCCGGTTGCTACTATCCTGGGTACCGATGACGTGGGCGCGTCTCACTGCCACTGTCGTTCTGCTCGTGCTCTGTGCCGGCACCGCGGGCGCGGGCTTGCCGACCATCACCCACGAGGGCCGGAGCTACGTCGAGCTGAGCCGGGTGGCCGAGAGCCTCAGGAGCCGCCTGGAGGCCACCGCCGAGAGCACCCAGGCCCGGCTGCGCACCGCCAGCCAGGTGATCACCTTCACCCGCAACTGGGCGCGCATCCTGGTGGACGGCGCGCCCATGGTCCTCGACGCCCCCGTCGTCGTGCGCAAGGGCGTGTGGCTCGTGCCCGAGACGTTCATGGCGCAGGTCGTGCCCAAGCTCTCCGTGGCGGCCACGACGACCCCGGCGCCGGTGCTGGCCCAGGGCCCCCCACCCTCGTCGGCGCCGGCCGCGAAGCTGCCCGCGGCTACGCTGCCCGCGGCTACGCTGGAGGACCTGCGCTCGCGGTCCTATCCCTCGTTCACCCGCCTGGTCGTCGAGACGTCGCTTCCGGTCACGCATCGCGTGGAGCCGGCGGGGGCCCGGGATCTGCGGATCCGCCTGCTGGGGCTGACCGGCGCGCCCCAGGTCGAGGCGATCAACGACGGCCTGGTGGAGGAGGCTCGCCTGGAGCGCGCCGGCCCCGACTCGGTGCTGCGGGTGACCTTCGAGGGCGCGGCCGGCGAGCTGCGCGTGGCCACGCTGGCCGATCCGCCCCGGCTCGTCCTGGACTTCTCCCGGCCCGCGGAGCCGGCGGCGCGCGCCCGGCAGGGCGCGACCACGCTGCGCACGATCGTGCTCGACGCCGGCCACGGCGGCCACGACTCGGGCGCGGTCGGCCCCGGCGGCCTGATGGAGAAGGAGCTGGTGCTCGAGGTGACTAGGCGGGTGGCGCGCATGCTGACGGATCGCCTCGGCGTCAAGGTGCTGCTCTCCCGCGACGGCGACCACTTCGTCACGCTGCGCGACCGCACCAGCTTCGCCAATCGGGAGCGCGCCGACCTCTTCGTGTCGATTCACGCCAATGCCCATCGCGTGGTCGCCTCCGAGGGCGTCGAGGTCTACTTCCTGTCCTCCGAGGCGACCGACAACGCGGCCCGCCAGGTGGCCGCCGCCGAGAACAGCGTCGTCCAGTTCGAGAAGGCGGCGAACGGGGGCGCGGCCGGCCGCTCCGAGATCGTGAAGACGATCCTGTGGGAGCTCGCCCAGTCCGAGTTCCAGTCCGAATCGTCGCGGCTGGCCGAGACGGTGCTGGACTCGATGACGGACTCGCTGCGCATCCCCAACCGCGGCGTCAAGCAGGCGGGGTTCTACGTGCTGGGCGGCGCCGCCATGCCGGCCATCCTGATCGAGATCGGCTTCGTCACGAATCCCAAGGAAGAGAAGCGGCTGAAGGATTCGCGCTATCGCGACGAGATCGCACGCGCGATCGTCAGCGGGCTCGGCGACTACAAGCGCGCCTGGGACCTGCGCGCGCGCCCCTCCGCCGTGCGGACGCCCTGACCCGGCCGATGCCGCGCCTCGACGGCCGCGCGCCCGACCAGCTGCGCCCAACCACGATCACGCGCAACTTCCTGCTGCATCCCGAGGGGTCCGTGCTCGTCGAGTTCGGCGCCACCAAGGTGATCTGCACGGCGACCGTCGAGGACAAGGTTCCGTCCTTTCTCAAGGGCCAGTCGCTCGGGTGGGTCACCGCCGAGTACGGGATGCTGCCCCGCTCGACCAACACGCGCATGAACCGCGAGAACCGCGGACCGAGCGGCCGCTCGCCGGAGATCCAGCGTCTGGTGGGCCGGGCACTGCGCGCCATCACCGATCGCGGCAAGCTGGGCGAGCACACCGTGTGGCTCGACTGCGACGTGATCCAGGCCGACGGCGGCACCCGCACCGCGGCCATCACCGGCGGCTACGTCGCGCTGGCCGACGCGCTCGGGCGGATCCCCGGCGTGAATCCGACCGCCGTGCT
>JBGPZN010000176.1:0-7098 GCA_041493815.1 Methylomirabilia bacterium | reverse complement strand
CGGCGCCGTGTCGGCCGCCGTCCTCGTCACCCTCGTGCTCACGGCGATCTTCGCCGACGTGCTGGCGCCCTTCGATCCGGTGGAGACGCGTCCGGAGATCCGCCTGCAGGCGCCCAGCTGGGCGCACGCGTTCGGCACCGACGACATCGGTCGCGACGTCCTGAGCCGCGTCATTTACGGCGCCCGCATCTCGCTGTGGGTGGGACTGCTGGCCGTCGGCATCGGCACGTTCGCCGGCATGATCATCGGCCTGCTCTGCGGCTACTGCGAGGGCCGCCTCGACCTGATCCTGCAGCGGGTCATGGACGCGATCCAGGCCATCCCGGGCCTGGTGCTGGCGCTGGCCATCGTCTCGGTGCTGAAGCCGAACACGACCAACGCGATGCTCGCCATCGCCATCGTCATCATCCCGGGCAACTCGCGCATCGTGCGCGGCGCCGTGCTGTCGACCAAGCAGAACCGCTACGTGGAGGCGGCGCACGCCATCGGCTGCCGCCATCCGCGGATCATCCTCAGCCACATCCTGCCCAACGTGACGGCGCCCATCCTCGTCATCGCATCGATCTGGCTGGGCAACGCGATCCTCATCGAGGCGACGCTGAGCTTCCTGGGGCTCGGCACCCAGCCGCCCACGCCGTCGTGGGGGCTCATGCTGAGCAGCACCGGGCGCGCGTTCATGGAGCAGGCGCCGTGGCTGGCGATCTTCCCGGGCCTGGCCATCAGCCTGGCCGTCCTCGGCTTCAACCTGTTCGGCGACACCCTCCGCGACGCCTGGGATCCCAAGCTCCGTCATTGACCGAGATGGTCCGCCGGAGTGATCGCGGCCGCGACTGAGGTATCCTGTGGTCCATGCCGCTGGTCGCTGCTTTTGCGCTCCCGCATACGCCGCAGCTGCTCGTGCGGCCGCCGACGGAGGACCGTGAGCTCGTTCTGCGTGTGCACGCGGCCTATGCGGAGGTGAAGCGGCGGCTCACCGCGGCGCGGCCGGACGTCGTGGGCGTGATCGCCGGCGATCACATCGAGGGGTTCTTCCTGAACGCGGTACCGGCGCTGGCGGTCTTCGTCGGCGCGCGGGCCGCCGGCGAGTTCGGGCGTTATCGCTACGCGTTCGACGTCCACGAGCCGCTGGCCCGGGCGGTCGTGGAGCAGGGGATCGAGGCGGGGTTCGATCTGACGTACTCGCAGGACGTGCCGCTCGACTACGCCTTCTACGTCCCGCTGCACTTCACCATGCCCCAGCCCCGGCTGCCCATCGTGCCGCTCTACGTCAACGTCTACCTGCCACCGCAGCCGGCGCCGCGCCGCTGCCACGCGTGGGGGCAGGCGCTGCGGCGCATCCTCGACGCGCGGCCCGAGCGGGTGGCGCTCATTGCGTCCGGCGGGCTGTCGCACTTCCCGGGCACCGATCGCTACGGCTCACCCGACTACGACTTCGATCGCGCGTTGCTGGCCTCGCTGGCCGAGGGCCGGGGCGCCGACACCGCGCGGCTGACCGGCGAGGAGCTGGACAAGGCCGGCAACGTGGAGCTGCGCACGTGGATCACGCTGCTGGGCGCCGTGGGCGGCGCCCGGGCCGAGGTCCTCTGCTACGAGCCGTCCTGGCACCACGGCAACGCCGTGGTGGCGTGGCCGGTGTGATGGACGCGCACTACTTCTTTCCGCCGGCGTCGGCGTACGCGCTCAATCGCTTCCTGTTCGCGCTGAAATCGGACACCGCCGTGCGCGACCGCTACGTCGCCCAGCCGGAGGCGACGATGCGCGAGCACGGTCTCGACGACGAGGCCCGCGCCGCGCTGGTGGCCGCCGACCGTGATCGACTGGTCGCGCTCGGCGCCCATCCGTACCTGGTGTTCATGGCCCAGGTGCGGCTGACGATGGCGCGCGAACCGGGCGCCTTCGAGTACTTTTAGGCGCTCGTTCCTCTCCAGATTATCCGGCGCCTCTACAGGCCAGGGATACAGGACGTCGATCGCATAGCCGACGTCCAGCCGTTCCCCGAGCCAGCCGGAACTGGCGGTCCGTGCGTGCAGGTTGACGCCTTCCGCCTGGGCTTGCGTTCGCAGGAGCTCGACCGGATCGAGCGGCACGTAGGGTGCCGCCGGGACCTCCGGCAGCAGGTGCCCGTTCGGGCGGTAGAATCGCAGCTCGCCGTCGGGCTCTCGCTTGACCTCGTACCCCTCCTCGTGGACCGCCCGGTGGTGCCGCCGACAGAGCAGCGCGAGGTTCGACAGCGTGGTCGGGCCACCGTGCGCCCAGTGGCGGATGTGATGGCCCTGGCCGAAGCGGAGCCCACAGCCGGGGAAGCGGCAGCCGCGGTCCCGATGGTGGAGCGCCCGGCGTAGTGCCGGCGGAATCGTCCGGCTCCGCGCCGCGACCTCCATGACGCGGCCATCGTGGCCGTGCTGCATCACCACGCGGCTGGCGTCGCACGCCAGACGCTGGGACGTTTCCGCGGAAACGCGCGCGCCGTCCTCGAGCACGGACTGGCCGAGTGCATCCGCGTCCGCCAACACTGCGGCGTCGACGTGGACCACGACCTGGTATCGCTCGCCCGGGGCGCCCGGGTCGATGCCGTGGCGGAGCGCCGTCTCGGCGAGCAGGGCCAGGGCGTCGGCCTGCTGCTGGGCCATGGTGGGCGTTTCCGCGAAGGCGTCCGCCGGGAAGGCGGCTCCGGTCTGCGAGTGCGCCTGCTGGTAGAGGGTCTCGCGAGCCGCGGCGAGCGCTTGCACGAGCACCGCCCCGACCTCGGGCGCGAGCCGCCCGCGGATGGTCACCATGCCGTCCTCGTCCCGATAGACGTGAAGGGCCCGGCTCCGGTGCCGCTGGACGGTCTCCCGGCGCGCCCCGCCGCCAGCAAGCGCTCCTCGGTCTCGGGCGTGGCCACGCGGGTCAGCGCCCGCACCTTGGCGTACGAGAGCTCGCCGCGGGCAAGGGCCCGGGCCAGGCGTGGCAGCGTCGGCAGCGCGCGGGCCACGCGGACGCGCTCGCGTGCCGCGCCCGGGTCGAGCCCCACGCGCCAGCTCAGCCAGGCGGCGCAGGAGCGGAAGCCGGTGTTCCAGCCCTCGCGGGCGTCGAACTCGCGGATGAGGTCCAGCAGCCGCGCGGTCGCGGCGTCGAGATGGGCCGACAGCTCGGCGATCTCGTCACCCAATTGTTCGAGCGAGCGCGTTTCCATCGGAGAGCACGTTTCCATCGACGAGTCCCCCTTGTGCTGGGGACTCTACACCGGGGTTCGCGAGGGCTCAGGGTGACGCCACAACGGGCGATCGCGGCGTACTCCACTTCCTTCGCGAGTACGTGGACTATCGGCGCCCCGACACGACCCTTGGCCTCACAGGGCTGGCATTCGATGGGCGTCTCCGGCGCGCAGTCATCGCCACCCAGAATGTTGTCAAGTGTCGAAAACGAGCGACATCCTCGAGCGAACACCGCGCGGTAGTGGACCCCCCGCGCGGCGTCTCGCCCTGACGGCCGCCGTCGCGAACGAACGGTCAGCTCACGCCGGCAGGCGCTCGTACATCCGGTGCACGTCGGCGCCGTGGAAGCGGGCCACGTGGTTGGTGGGCGGCAGCGTCTCGGTGTAGAAGAACGCCGGCAGCTCGTCGTCCTTCTCGGTGAAGCCGGCCCGCCGGTTGAACTCGGCCTCCATGTGCAGCGTCTGGCGGCCCAGCGCCGGGAAGAAGTCTGGCGTCAGGCTCGTGGCGTGGGCGGCGTTGATGGCGTCGACGATGAACTGCACGTTCGGCTCGGTGACGCTGCGGCCGAAGATGCACAGCCCCAGCGAGTCGGTCGCCGCGATGTTCGTCTGCACGGTGAGGCTCTGACTGATGATCGTGTCGAGGTCCATCTCGCGCGTCTTGAGCCGCGGCAGGTTGCCGGCCGTGTGGTCGGCGCCCTGGGCGGTGGCCATCATCGCGATGCCGGTGGCCTCGACCACGCGAGGATCGTAGGCGCTGATCGCCTGCTTCTTGATGACCGGCACGCGCTTCACCTCGTAGTGCTCGCCCACCCGGGCCGTGCCCTGCGCCCAGAGCCGGCCCTTCTCGGTGCCGTTGCGGATCTCGACCAGGCAGTCGGCCATGAACTTGGCGTCGCCGAAGGCGCCGAGGCCGGCCTCCATCAGCACGGCCAGCATGGCGCCCGTCTCGATCGTGTCCACGCCGAGGTCGTTGGCGACGTAGTTGAGCTGGGCGAGGTCGTCGGGATCGCTGAGCCCGCAGTTGGTGCCGAGCAGCCCCAGGGTCTCGTACTCCACCGGCGAGACGACTTCCTTGCCGTTGGCGTCGGCGTAGACGTTGCTGCACTGGATGATGCAGCCGGGCATGCAGGCGTGCGTCTGCTCGCCGCCGCGCGCGTTGTTGATCTCGGTGATGTAGTCGCCGCCCATCTTGAAGCGCTCGCCGGTGGCGACGTTGGTCTGCTGTCCCGCGCTGAAGTTCCGCACCGGCAGCCCGCCCATCTGGTTCTGGACGTCGGCCATGCCCATGGTGCCGATCTTCTGATAGAAGTTCGTGACGATGCCGTCGGCCTGCAGCATCTTCGCGTAGTCCTTGATGGCAGCGTTGACCTTCTTGGGCTCGTGGAAGGCTGGGATCTTGTCGAGGTCGACGACGATGGCCTTGACCTTCTTGCTGCCCATCACCGCGCCCACGCCGCCGCGCGCCGCCAGCCGCGAGGGCCGGCCGTCCTTGTCGCTGAAGGCGATGCCGGCCAGCAGCCCCTGGTACTCGCCCACGGGGCCGCACAGCGCGACGGTGACCTTCTTGCCGTACGTGGCGTGCAACAGCTTGTCCGCCTCGAAGTTGCCCTTGCCCAGGTAGGGGGTGGCGTCGTCGAAGTCGATGCCGCCGTCTTTCTTGAAGTGGATGACCACCCAGCTCGGCGAGGCACCGTGCAGCGTGAAGCCGGCGAGATTCTGCTGGCCCAGCCCGTAGGAAAAGGTGCCACCGCCGTTGGCTTCCTTGATGCCGCCGGTGAGCGGGCTGCGGCAGCCCACGCTGGTGCGGTTGGCGTTGGAGAAGCTCGAGCCGGCGAAGGGCCCGGCCGAGAAGATCAAGGGATTCTGCGGCGACAGCGGGTCGACGGTGGCCGCGCCCAGGTCGAGCAGTGTCTTGGCGATCAGGTAGCGGCCCGCCTTGACGACGTCTTCGCCGTGCAGCTCGCGGGTGGTGATCGTGTGGTCGTCCAGCCGGATTTCGTGGTACTTACGCATCGGTCGCTCCTCGTCGTGTTCGGGTGGATGCGGCTTGCAAGTCGACCATAGTCTAACAGGCGTCACCGGGGGAGGGGACGATGAACGGCAAGCGGAGTCTCGCGCTGGTTCTGACCATCGCGCTGTGCGGGATGCTCGCGGCCGGTCCGCCTCGACCGGCGGCCGCCCAGGCCAAGCCCGAGGGCGAGATGCGCTGGGCGCTCTACGTCACGCTGTCGCCCCTGTGGTTCGACCCCGCCGAGGTGGTGGGCGTCCTCACGCCGTTCTGGGTCCTCTACGCGCTGCACGACGCGGTCGTGAAGCCGATGCCCGGCAACCATCTCACCCCGAGCTTGGCCGAGTCGTGGACGGTGAGCCCGGACCAGCGCACGTACGAGTTCAAGCTGCGCGAGGGGCTCAAGTTCCACAACGGCGATCCGTTCACGGCCGAGGACGTGCAGTTCAGCTTCCAGCGGGCCAAGGGCGCCAAAATCTTACAGGAGAAGGTGCGCGAGATCGTCATCGTCGACCGCTACCGGATCCGGTTCCAGCTGCAGGAGCCGTGGCCCGACTTCATGACCTTCTACGGCACGCTGGCGACCTCGGCCGCCTGGATCGCGCCCAAGAAGTACATGGAGAAGGTCGGCCCCGACGGCTTCCGCAACGCCCCCGTCGGCCTTGGTCCGTACAAGTTCGTGAGCAACACGCCGGGTGTCGAGCTGGTGATGGAGGCCAACGAGAGCTACTGGCGCAAGGTGCCGTCGGTGAAGCGGCTCGTCTTCAAGAGCGTGCCGGAGGCCACGACGCGCCTGGCCATGCTCAAGCGGGGCGAGGTCGACGTCGCCTACCTGCTGGACGCGCCGATGGCCGCCGACGTCAAGAAGGACCCCAACCTCAAGCTGGCGTTCTCCGGCGCCATCGGGACGTTCTATCTCGACTTCTTCGATCAGTGGGATCCGAAGTCGCCGTGGGCCGACCGGCGCGTGCGGTTGGCCGCGAGCATGGCCATCGACCGGAAGTCGCTCAACGAGGCCGAGAACCTCGGCGCCTCGCGCTTGACCGGCAACCTCGTGCCCCGCTCGTTCGACTTCGCGATCCCGCTCGAGCCGCATCCCTACGATCCCGCGAAGGCCAAGCAGCTCCTCGCCGAGGCCGGCTACCCGAACGGCTTCGACGCCGGCGACCTGCACCCGTGGCCGCCGTATTTCTCGGTCGGTGAATCGATCAACGCATACCTGGGCGCGGTGGGCATCAAGACGCGCGTGCGCACGATGGAGCGCGCCGCCTTCTACGCGGCGCTGGCCACCAAGAAGCTCAAGGGCGTGTGCGTCTGCATCGACGCGGTGTACGGAAACGCCGCCTCGCGGATGTCCCAGCTGGTGCCCGCCGACGGCGCCTACGCCTACGGCAGCGACCCCGACGTGGAGGCGCTGTACCGCCAGCAGGCCCGCGAGACCGACCGCCGCAAGCGCGAGCAGATGCTCCGCCAGATCCAGCAGCTCATCTACGACCGCGTCCGCTTTGCCGCCATCTACGACTATATCTGGCCCAGCGGCATCGGCCCCCGCGTGGAGGAACCCGCGCTGATGCTCATCGATCCGTACCCGTGGTCGGCGCCGCTCGAGGAGGTCAGGCTCCGCAAGCGCTGACGGACGCCGTTGCCGCGAGAACTGTTCCACCGGCCGAAGGTGCTCTGGGTCTCCGGGTGGCTTCTGGTCGTCGTTGCCGTGGTCTTCGTCGGCCCTCCCGTCTGGGTGGCCGGCACGGCACTGCTTGCCACGCTTCTCCTCGCGGTCCGCGCCTTCGTGTCGGGACCATCGGGGCGACGGCGCCTGTTGTCGTTCGCGGCCTGGCTCGCGGTGATCGGAGGCGTCTTCACGGCGGGGGTCGGCCTGCCTCACGTTTCG
>JBGPZN010000558.1:0-2454 GCA_041493815.1 Methylomirabilia bacterium | reverse complement strand
GCCACGTCCTCGAGCCGGCCGACACCTGGGTGCGGTACCTCGATCCGAGGTATCGCGACCGCGCCATCCGCATCGTCCAGGACGAGCACGGCTTCGAGGTGCTGCTGATCGACGGGCAGCCGCTCAAGACGCTGCGCGGCCAGCTCGGCGCCCTGGGCGGGATCGAGATGGACCCGGAGCGGTTGCTGACGCGCGGACAGATGACCTACGCGGAGGGCAGCCCGCCCGGTGGCTACGATCCCTCCGCGCGCCTGCGCGTGATGGACGGCGAGGGCATCGACGCCGTGCTGCTCTATCCCACGATCGGCATCTGCTGGGAAGGCCACGTCACCGACGCGAGCCTGGCCACCGCCTACACGCGCGCCTACAACCGATGGCTGGCCGAGTTCTGCTGGACCGATCCCAGGCGGCTCTACCCGGTCGCGCACATCTCGCTGCTCGACCCCGCGGGGGCGGTGGAGGAGACCGTCCGGGCCCGCCGGGACGGATGCGTGGGGATCTTCCTCTCGCCGGACGTGGCCGCCCGGGGCGGTCGCCACTTCGATGATCCGGCGTTCGCCCGGTTCTGGGAGACCGCCCAGGATCTGGAGATGCCGATCGCGTTTCACGTCGTCGTCCGCGATCGTCAGTGGTTCCGGCAGTGGCAGCGCCGCGATCCCTCGGACGGGCTGTTCGGCTTCGCGTTCCTGGCCATCGACGTCATGGCGGCCTTCACGCAGATGCTCTGCGCCGGCATGTTCGAGCGCTACCCGCGCCTGAAGTGCGCCGTGCTGGAGGCGGGCTCGAACTGGATCGTCGCCTGGCTCGATCGGTTGGATCACAAGTACCGCGTCATGGCGCATCAGACGCCGATCCGCATGGAGCCCAGCGCCTACTTCTATCGCCAGTGCCTGATCTCCGCGGACCCCGACGAGTCGGTGACCGCGCAGATGGTCGAGCACCTCGGCGCCGACTACTTCATCTGGGCCTCCGACTATCCGCACATCGACGCGTCGTTGGGCGTCGTCCGCGAGCTGAAGGCGCGACTGGCGCCGCTGCCCGAGGCCGCGCGCCGCAAGGTCCTGGGAGAGAACGCGCTGCGCTTCTACCGGCTGGCGAGCTGAGCCCCTCCTGACGGCATGGCGGCGACCCCGTCGCGCTACGACGCGATCGTCGTCGGGGCCGGCCACAACGGGCTGGTGACCGCGTGCTACCTGGCGCGGGCGGGCCGGCGGGTGCTCGTGCTCGAGCGGCGCCACGTGGTCGGCGGCGCCTGTGTCACCGAGGAGACCTTCCCCGGCTTCAAGGTTTCCACGGCCGCCTACGTCAACAGCCTGTTCCACAAGGCGATCGTCCGCGACCTGAAGCTGGCCGGCTACGGTTATCAGGTGCTGGCGCGCGATCCGTCGTCCTTCACGCCGCTGCCCGACGGGCGCTCGCTCCTCATGGGGCCCGACGCCGACCTCACGCGCAAGGAGATCGCCAAGTTCAGCGTGCGTGACGCCGAGCGCTATCCTCGCTACGAAGCGATGCTGGAGCGCGTGGCGGCGGTGGTCGAGCCGACGCTCACGATGTCACCGCCAGATCTGATGAAGCCGCGACTCCGCGATCTCCGCGCGCTGCTCTCGCTCGGCCGCTCGTTTCGACGGCTCGGCGCCGCGGCCGGCGAGGCCGTGGAGATTCTCACCGGCGCCGCGCGGCCGATCCTCGATCGATGGTTCGAGTCGGAGGAGCTGAAGGCGACGCTGGCCACCGACGCGATCATCGGCGCCATGGCCAGCCCGTCCATGCCGGGCACCGCCTACGTGCTCTTCCACCACGTCATGGGCGAGACCGACGGCAAGCGCGGCGTGTGGGGCTACGTGCGGGGCGGCATGGGCGGGCTCACGCAGGCGCTGGCCGCCGCCGCCCGCGACCTCGGCGCGACGATCCGCTGCAACGCGGAGGTCGCGCGCATCCTCGTGCGCGACGGCGCGGCGGTCGGCGTGGCGCTGGCCGAGGGCGACGAGTACCAGGCGCCGATCGTGGCCAGCAACGCGGATGCGCGCGTGACCTTCCTGCGCCTGCTCGACCCGCGCGCGCTGCCCGAGGCGTTCGTGGCGGCGGTCGAGCGGATCAGCTACGAGAGCGCCTCGCTCAAGATCAACGTCGCCCTGTCCGAGCTGCCGAGCTTCCGGGCGCTGCCGGGCACGGCGCCGGGGCCGCAGCACCGCGGCACGATCCACATCTGCCCGGACCAGGACTACATCGAGCGCGCGTTCGACGACGCCAAGTACGGCCGCCCGTCGTCACGCCCCGTGCTGGAATGCACGATCCCGTCAGTGGTGGACCCGACGGTCGCGCCGCCCGGCCACCACCTGATGTCGATGTTCGTGCAGTACGCGCCCTACAGGCTGCGCGAGGGCTCGTGGGACGACCTGCGCGAGGTCTTCGCCGACCGCTGCTTCGACCTGCTCGACGAGTACGCGCCGAACT
>JBGPZN010000386.1:0-3767 GCA_041493815.1 Methylomirabilia bacterium | reverse complement strand
CTTCTCGAACGCCTGCAGGCGCTTGATCGTGTCGTCGAGGCTGGGGTTGCCACGCAGGAAGTTCTCCGTCCGCGCGGTCCGCGTGAACGGAAAGGACAGCGCGCGCGCCGCCCGCACCGCGGCCGCCACGCGCTCCGTTGCCTGGCCGATGTCGTACAGCGGCTTGTCCTTGTCGCCGGTGGCGTCCTCGATCGAGCCGCCGACTAGCCCCACGCCGGCCGCGAGCGTGATCGTCTCCGCCGCCGCCGCCGGCGCGTCGCCGAAGCCCTTCTCGAGGTCGGCGGACACCGGCAGCTCGGTGGCCTCCACGATGGCCCGGGCGTGCGCCAGGGCCTCGTCGCGCGTCACCTTGCCGTCGCGCCGGCCGAGGACGCCGGCGGAGGCGCCGCTCGACGTCGCCAGCGCCAGGAAGCCGAGCGCGGTGAGGATGCGCGCCGAGCCGGCATCCCACGGATTGGGAATGACGAACGCGCCCGGTCCCTCGTGCAGCGCGCGGAAGCGGGCGGCCTTGTCGCTCTGGGTCGCAGCCATGACGTTCCTCCTCTGTGTCGACGACTGGATAGCGGGTCGTGCTGGGCGCGAAGGCGGAGCACGCTACCAGGCTAGCGCGTAGGTCGGCCGGCGCGGGTCGGCGCCGGCCGACAGCACACCGGTCTCTGGATCACGCCGGGTCACCACCGCCCCGATGCCACAGGCGCCGATCTCGCTGACCGTGTGCCCGAGCGCTCGGAGCTCGGCGCGCGTGCCCTCGGAGACGCCGGGCTCGACGTTGAGCTGGCCGGGGCGGTAGACGCGCGGGTAGAAGGAGTTCACGAGCGTCTGGGTCGAGAAGCGCGGCGCCTCGACGGCCTGCTGGGGGTTCATGCCGAAGAGGAGCACGTTGAGGACGAGCTGCAGATCGGCCTGGGCCTGGTCGTCGCCGCCGGGGCAGCCCACGGTCGTGGTCGGCACGCCGTCCTCGCAGATCAGATAGCTCACCAGCGTCGTGCGGGGCCGCTTGCCCGGGACCAGGGCGTTGGGGTGGCCGTCCTCGAGGACGAACATCTCGCTGCGCGTGCTGAGCGTGCAGCCCAGCTCGGGCGCGAACGCCGACTTGCGGAACACGCCGCCGCTCGGCGTCAGGCAGATCATGTTGCCGTCGCGGTCGATGGCCGCGATGTGCGTGGTGCCGTCGGCGCCGCCCGCCGCCGCCCCGGTGGCCGGCGTGCGCCCCGCCGGCCCCGCGGCGACGGTCGGGGTGCCGCGCCGCCGCGGATCGCCGGGCGGCGGCGCTTCGGGCATCGCCCGGTCCATGCGGATGAGCGCGGCCCGCTCGCGCGCGTAGGCCGGCGACAGCAGCTCGGCGAGCGGAACGTCGGGCGCGTCGCCGTAGTAGCGCTCGCGGTCGGCGAAGGCGAGCTTGAGCGCCTCGGTGACCACGTGGATGTAGCGCGCGGAGTTGTGTCCCAGCGCGCGCAGGTCCAGCGTCGCCAGCACGGCGAGGGCCTGCATGAGCACAGGCCCCTGCGTCCACGCCGACTGGCCGATGATCTCGCGACCCGCGAACGTCATGCGCAACGGCGGCTCGAGCCGCGCGCGGTAGGCGGCGAGGTCGCCCGCGCGCAGGAGCCCGCCCACTCGCTCGGAGAAGGCGCCGATGGTGGCGGCGACGTCGCCACGGTAGAAGCGCTCGCGCGCGGCGGCGATGCCCGCCCCGCGATGGCCACGACCGTGGGCGTCGGCCTCGACCAGCCGCCGGAGCGTGCCGGCCAGCGCGGGTTGCACGAACAGCTCGCCGACCTGGGGCGTGCGGCCGTCGGGATAGAACACCGCGGTGCCGCCGGGCGGATAGACGTCGAACTGGCTGCGCGTCTCCGGGATAGAAAGCAGGCGGTGCATGTACTCGTACATCGGGAAGCCGTGCGCGGCGTAGTGCACGGCGGGGGCGAGCACCTCGCTCAGCGTCCGGGTGCCGTGGGACTCGAGCACGGTCAGGTAGGCGTCGACGGCGCCCGGGACCGTGAAGGACAGATGAGCTTCCGGCCCCGGCCCGGTGGGGATGCGATCGAGCCCGCGGGCGCGGAACGACGCGAGCGTCGCCAGCGCTGGCGGCGTGCCCTGGCCGCTCACCGCGTGCGTCTGGCCGCTCCGCGCGTCGTGCACGAGCGCCACGCACTCGCCGCACAGCGTGTACGACGCGGTGGGCTCGACCACGGCGGCCGCGAAGCCGGCCGCCACCGCGGCGTCGAAGGCGTTGCCGCCCGCGAGCAGCATCCGCATGCCGGCCATCGCGACCAGGGGATGGCCGGCGGCGACGACACCCTGCGTGCCCGACACGACGGGACGCGTGGTCGCCAACTCTGCGCTGTGGTGCTCGATCTCGTGGATGCGCCCGGTCGGTCGGCTCATGGGGTCAGAATGCCTTGACAGGCCGGCGGGCGCAACGCTAGCGTCCGGGTCACGCTGAACCCAGAACAACTCTGAGCTCGGGAGGCCTCGCGACATGTACGATCTCGTCCTGAAGGGCGGCAGGGTCGTCGACCCGTCGAGCGGCTTCGATGGCGTCCTCGACGTCGCGGTGGAAAACGGCAAGATCGCGCGGGTCGCGGCGGGCATCGCGCCGGCCGAGGCGGGGCGGGTGATCGAGGTCGGCGGCAAGATCGTCACCCCGGGGCTCATCGACCTGCACGCCCACGTCTTCGAGGGCTTCAACCGGACCGGCGTCACTCCCGATCTCGCCGGCGTGCTGGCCGGCGTGACGACGATCGTCGACGCCGGCAGCGCGGGCTCGGCCACCTTCGGCGGCTGGCGACACATCCTGCCGCACTGCCACACCGAGATCGTGCCGTTCCTGCACATCTGCCAGACCGGCCTCGCCACGCTGCCGGACATCATCGCCGAGCGCAGCGTGAACCTCGCCGACACCGTGCGGGTCGCCACCGAGCACAAGGGGCTGATCCACGGCATCAAGGCGCGCATGGTGTCGCCGGCGCTCGAGATCATGGGCATGGAGATGCCCAAGCTGGCCAAGCGGGCCGCGCGCGAGGCCGGCATCAAGCTCATGGTCCACATCGGCGACACCGAGAAGCGCTACGACCCCAAGGTCATCCACCCGCTGCTCGACCTGCTCGAGCCGGGCGACATCCTCACGCACTACTTCACGCCCAACCCCGGCGGCGTGCTCGACGGCAACGGCAAGCTGGTGCCGGAGGCGCGCGAGGCCGCCGGTCGCGGCGTGTGGTTCGACACGGCCCACGGACGGATGAACTTCAGCTTCGACGTCGGCCGCCGCATCCTCGAGCAGGGCCTGATGCCTCATTGCATCAGTACCGATCTCACCGTGCCCGGGCGGCTCAACACCGTGCACAGCATGACCGAGATCATGACGCGCTTCCTGGGCCTCGGCTTCACGCTGCCCCAGGTGGTGACGATGTCGACGGCGAACCCGGCCAAGGCCATCGGCGCCGAGGCGCGGATCGGCAGCCTCGCCGTCGGCCGCCAGGCCGACATCTCCGTGCTCGATCTCGAGCAAGGCGACTGGGTCGTCTACGACATCCTCGGTTCCGGGCTGCGCGTCGATCGCGCGTTTGCGCCGCATCTCACCGTCAAGCGGGGACGCGTGTTCACGCCGGACTTCGGGCCGCGCGCGTGGGGGTGGTGGCCGGACCGCGCCGTCGCCGGCGGCTGCTGCTAGAGCCGGAGGATCGCTCGCGCCGGCCCGGCGCCGCGCTCGCCGGTGGTGCCGAGAGCGACGCCGCCGAGGATCAGCACGATCGCGGCGACGAGTG
>JBGPZN010000339.1:0-4151 GCA_041493815.1 Methylomirabilia bacterium | reverse complement strand
GCCACGCCCGCCGACGTGCGCTTCCTGATGATCGACCCCAAGCGCCTGGAGCTGTCCTGCTACGACGGGATTCCGCACCTGCTGGCGCCGGTCGTCACCGACGCCAAGGAGGCGGCAGCGCGGCTGCGCTGGATCGTCGGCAAGATGGACGAGCGCTACAAGACGCTGCAGGCCAAGCAGGTCCGCAACATCGAGGGCTACAACCGCGCCGTCGGCCCCGAGGACCGGCTGCCGTACTGGGTGGTCGTGGTCGACGAGCTGGCCGACCTCATGATGGTGTCGGCGGGGGACGTTCAGACCTCGCTGGTGCGACTGGCGCAGATCGCCCGCGCGGTCGGCATCCACCTGATCATCGCGACGCAGCGGCCGTCCGTCGACGTCGTCACCGGGCTGATCAAGGCCAATTTCCCCACGCGTATCGCCTTCCAGGTGGCGTCGAAGGTGGATTCGCGCACGGTGCTCGACGGCAATGGCGCCGAGCAGCTCCTGGGCCGGGGCGACATGATTTACGTGCCGCCGGGCGCCAACAAGCAGATGCGCGTGCACGGCGCCTGGGTCGCCGACGACGAGGTCAAGGCCGTGTGCGAGTTCCTGAGGAGGCAGGGCACGGCCGTCTACGAGGAGGTCGTGCTCCCCTCCGAGGGTGACGGGGGCGACGGTCGCGACGGCAGCGCCGAGCGCGACGACCTCTACTGGGACTGCGTGCGCCTCGTCATCGGCCAGCGGCAGGGATCGATCTCGTTCCTGCAGCGCCGCATGAGTCTGGGCTACCCGAAGGCCGCGCGGTTCATCGACATGATGGAGCAGGACCGGATCATCGGCCCCGGCCAGGGCGCCAAGCCGCGCGAGATCCTCGTCGGCCCCGAGTTCCTGGCCAAGGCCGGCCGGTAGACGGGCGGTCGTGCGGGTCCGGCAGCTGGCGCCGGCCCTGGCGCTGGTCGGGCTCCTGGCCGTCCCCGCCCTCGCCCAGGACGATGACGTCCTGCGCCCGTGCCGGCGCGCGGACCTCATCGGCCTCTGGCGCGTGATCCGCTTCGGGTTCGCCACGGGTGCGGCCGTGGACCGCGCCGATCCCGCCTATCAGGCGCACCAGCGCTACGTGTTCAACTCGAACGCCACGATGACGTACTCCGCCTCCGAGGTGCCGCCCACGCCCGACGAGCATCGTGCGCTGCTGCTGAATCCGGCGTCGGTGACGTGGGCGCTCGAGGCCGGCGGCCGACTGATGCGCCAGCGGGCGGGCGTCGCGCGGCTGGAGAAGAGCGAGTGCCGCGTCGTCACGCAGGCGATGCGCGATCCGCGCAGCAGGGTGCCGGCGCTGCCTGGCGACGTGCTGCTGACCGATCAGGGCGAGGACGAGCGCCCGATCACCCGCCGTCTGCTCAGGAAGCTGCAGTCGGGCGAGTAGCGAGGCCGGCCGGCGCGGCGAGGTCCGCCGTGCTCCACGGCATCACCGCCGCCAGCCGCGCCCGCGCGATCGCCTCCCACGTCTGCCACAGCCGCACGCGCGCCGTGTCGAGCACGGCCGCCAGCTCGGAATCGTCTGGCGTCGCCTGGGCGCTGCGGGTGAGTCCGGCCACGGCCCGAGTCAGGATCGTCACGCGGCGCTCGAGGTCGCCCTCCGCGCCCGCGCGCTCCAGCAGGAGCCGGCCCACCGCCAGCGGCGCGGGCGCCGGCGGCAACGGCCGTTCGGTCGGGACGGTCAGGGGCGGGCTTGCCGGCGCGGGCGCAGCGGCCGGCGGCGCCGGCGCCTCGCGGGCCACACGGCGCCGCCGCCGCGTCGCCGGCCACATGACGTCGAGGACGCCGAGGATGAAGAAGCCGCAGGCGGTGAGGCTCGCCAGCAGGAGGGCCACCTCTTCACGCGGCAGCAGCTCCACGTGGCCATTAGACCGGGCGCGAGCCCGGTTCTCCAAGAAAATCAGGCGGGCGTCGTCGGTGCCGGGATGACGGCGGGCAGCGTGAGACGCAACAGCGCGCCGCCCTCGCGGCGATTCTCGGCGGTCAGCGTGCCCCGCAGGCTCTCGGCGATGCCGGCCGACATCGCCAGCCCCAGCCCCGCGCTCGCCGGCTTGGTCGTGTAGAACGGCTCGAAGACGTGCGGCAGGACACCGGGCGGGATCCCCTGACCGGTGTCGCACACGTCCAGCAGGACCCGGTCCCCCTCCCGGCGCCCGACGATCGTGATCTTTCGCCGCCCCGGCGAGCCGCGCAGCTCCTCCTGGGCGTTGACCACGAGGTTGAGGAGCACCTGCTGGAGCTCGAGCGAGGTGCCGAGGACCAGCGGCAGCGTGTCCGGCACGTCCACGCTGAGCGAGATGCGCGCGCGGCGGAGCTCGACGGCCTTCAGCTCGGCGACGCGGCGCACGACCTCGCCGACGACCACCGGCTGGCGCTCGGGGTCCGGGCGGCGGGACATGTCGAGCGTGGTGCTCATGATGCGCATGGCCTTGTCGCACGCCTGCTCGACCTGGCTCAGGTGCTCGAGCGCCTCGACCGGCAGCGGCGGACCGCCGCGCCGTGCCAGCCACAGGTGGCCGAAGGCGCCCTGCAGCGCGTCGCGCACCTCATGGGTCACGCCGGCCACGACCTCGCTCAGCACGTAGCGACGGGTCGAGAGGTGCAGCTGCGTGTTGAGCTGCAACGACTGGTCGTGGGCGCGTTCCAGCTCGCCGTAGAGCACGGTCAGACGCTGTCGACTGGTCCGGTAGCCATCCGCGATGATCGCCGCCAGCCAGCCGACGATGTTGAGCACGACGAGGTTGAAGCCGGCGATGGTCCAGGCGCCGGGCAGGGGCGGGACGATGAACGGCAGGACGCCGGACACCTGCAGCATCGCCAGCGCGAGAAAGCTGACCGTCGCGAACACCACGGCCAGGACGCAGGCCAGGCTCGAGAACACGATGGCCGTGTACACGGGCACGATCGCGTAGATCCCGATGTACTGGGCGGCGCCGAGGCCGCCGGCGCCGTAGAGGCCGGCGGTCGTGAGCGCGACGTCGACGAGCGTGCGCAGGTACGCCTGGGCCCGCAGCGCGCGGCCCGTGCGGATCGCCATCAGGTACGGCACGTTCATGCCGAGGCCGATCAACGCGGTGAGCCGGATGACCGACGCGGTCTCGGGCTCGAGATCGAATAGCTGGTTGAAGGCCAGCACGATGGCGGTCACGGTGATGCGCACCGTGATCTCCTGGCGCAGTCCCTGGCGCCGGCGCTGGGCCTCGGCGGATGCGGCCGCCGGCGTGCGGTCCGCGGCGGCGGATTCCTCCACCGCGCCCGCACGTGGGCCGCCGACCGAGGCGAAGCCGTGGGCGCGCAACGCCAGCCGTCTGACGAGGTCGATCATCGAACCACAGGAAGAGTGCAAGCTCGGCACCACGGCCGAGGGCCTCGTAACTGACCGTGACGATGTTCGTTTCCATGGCGTTGCGTGCCCGGCGGTCACTTCCTGTCCACTGTGGACGGATACGGACGCGCCAGGAGCGCACGAGCGGTGTAGGGTGGCGGCCATGAGAGTTCCCACTAGCAAGACGATCCTGATCGTGGACGACGAGCCGGCGGTGCGCGAGGTGCTGATCGGCTACTTCGAGCACCAGTACGGGCCGCGCGGCTACTCCGTGGAGACCGCCTCGGACGGCGCCGAGGCGCTGGCGGCGGTGCGGCGCCGGCGGCCTGCGCTGGTGCTGCTCGACATCGAGATGCCCGGCATGGACGGTGTGGAGGCGCTGCGCGGCGTGCGCGCCATCGACCCCAAGATCCCGGTCATCATGGTCACCGGCAACGCGAGCTCGCGCGTCGCCGGTGAGGTCATCAAGGACGGCGCCTACTCCTACCTGCCGAAGCCGGTGAAGTTCAAGTACCTCGACCACATCGTGGCGACCGTGCTGGGGCCGGCAGCCTAGCCCCGGATGCGCACCCGGCAGACGAGCTTGGCGGCGCCCTCTTTGGGGACGGCAATCGAGAAGCGCAGCGTGTGGGCCTCGGGTTTCTCGAAGGCGTGGGTGGCGTGCAGCACCTGCCAGTCGCCGGGCACGGGCTCGATCACCGTCACCGTCTGGTCCTGCTTCTTGTGGTTGCGCAGCGAGATCTCCCACTCGACCTCCCACAGGCCGGGGCCGAGCTTGCGCCACTCCTTCTGCGTGCGCTCGCCG
>JBGPZN010000167.1:0-7274 GCA_041493815.1 Methylomirabilia bacterium | reverse complement strand
AGGTCGCCCACGATCTGGCCGCGCGCGTTGGTGCGATAGAAGCCGCGACCCACGCAGTAGTCGATCTTGTTCTGCCGGCAGCTCTCCTCCGTCTCTCCGGCCATGGCGATCTCGGGGATCGTGTAGACCGCCAGCGGGAAGATCGGTGCCACCTGGGTCTTGTACTTCGGCAGGTCGAAGGCGTGCACCATCGCGACGCGCGCCTGCTCCATCGAGGTCGAGGCCAGGGCGGGAAAGCCGATGACGTCGCCGGCCGCGTAGATGTGGCGCACCGAGGTCTGGTAACGCTCGTTGACCGCGAGCAGACCGCGCTTGTTGACCGTGAGTCCGGCCCGATCGATCGCGAGCGTCTGGACGTTGGCCACGCGGCCGGCCGCCACCAGCACCTGGTCCACGACCAGGCTGTCGCCGCTCTGCAGCTCGAGCCGGACGCCGAGGGCCTCGGGCACGTAGCGCGTCACGGTTTCCTTCAAGCGCAGGTCGATACCGAGGAACCCCATCTGCAGGCGGAGCTGGTCGGCCATCTCGCCGTCGAGGAAGCCGAGGAGCCGGTCCCGGCCGTCGATCAGCGTGACCTTGATGCCGAGCGCGCCGAAGATCGTCGTGTACTCGCAGCCGATGACGCCGGCCCCGACCACGGCCAGCGAGCGCGGCAGCCGTTCCAGCTCGAGGATCTCGTCGCTGTCGTGCACGCGCGTGTCCGCGAACGGCACGTCCTTGGGCCGCGTCGGCACCGAGCCGGTGGCGATGAGGATCACGTCGGCCTGCAGCCGCCGGTCGGGCTGCCCCTCGATGGCCACGCGGACCGTGTGCGGGTCCTCGAAGGCGGCGTGTCCTTGCACGTACGCGATCTTGTGGCGCGTGATGTTCTCGGTGATCACCTGGCGGAGCGAGCGCACGACTTCCTGCTCGCGGTACATGAGGTCCTTGACGGTCAGCTCGCTCCGGACCTGATAGTCCACGCCGTACAGGCCGTGCTGGCTGAGGCCGGAGAAGTAGAGTGCCGTCTCGCGCAGGGTCTTCGACGGCACCGTGCCCGTGTTGATGCCGGCGCCACCCGGGTAGGGCTCGCGCTCGACGACGGCCACGCGCTTGCCGAAGTACGCCGCCTGGGCGGCGCCTTTTTCGCCGGCCGGCCCGGAGCCGATGACGATCAGGTCGTAGCGTTCCATGCTGAAGTACCGTATGACGACGGCGCCCGGCGATTCAAGTTCTGGCGTGTCAGCGCCGACCGCCGGCCAGCTGGCGCGCCTCCGGCAACGCCCGCAGGCGCGCCATGGCCGCCACGCCCAGGGCGGGGCCGAGCGCCAGCGTGGCGAACGCCCAGCCCCAGCCGACGGCGGCGACCGCGGGCGGGATGAGCCAGATGGTGAGCGTGGTCAGGGCGAAGCCGGCGCAGGTCTGCGTCGTCAGCGCCGTGCCCACGTACGCCGGCGGGCACAGCTCGGTGATGGCGGTGGAGAACTGGGCGGAGTCGGCGATGATCGTCACGCCCCACACCAGCGCGACGGCCAGCGTGAGGACGGGCGGGCCGCCGAAGGTCGCGCCGATCGCCAGCGCGCACGCCCCGCTGGCGGCCATGGCCAGCATCGTGAGCGTCGTGCGTCCCCATCGATCGGAGGCGAGGCCGCCGGTCCAGCAGCCGAGCGCGCCGGCGGCGATCACCAGGAACGTGGCGCCGCTGGCGTTGGCGCCGAGGTAGTCGCCACCGCCGCGCACGCGCAGGCTCTCGGCCAGGAACACGCCGATCCAGGTCCACATCGCGTAGAGCTCCCACATGTGGCCGAAGTAGCCGAGGCACGCCAGGCACGGCGCCCGCTCGCGAAAGATCGCGGCGGCCATGCGCAGGTCGAAGCGGGCCGCCGGGAACGCGTGGGGCCCCTCACGCACGAAGGCGACGACCAGCCCCGCCGCCAGCAGCGCCAGGCCGGAGGCCACCAGCAGTGTGTGGCGCCACGGCAGGTCGGTGACGCCGCGGACGAGGTGTGGCGTGGCCGAGCCCACCGTGAGCGCGCCGACCAGGATGCCGATCGCCAGCCCGCGCCCCTCGCGGAACCACGTGGCCATGATCTTCATCGCCGGCGGGTAGGCGCCGGCCATGGCGACGCCGGTGATGAAGCGGAGCGCGAGCGCGGCGCCGAGGCCGTCCACGGCCACGGCCAGCAGCGCGTTGGCGAGCGCGCCCACCACCGCGCCCGCGATCATCACGCGGCGGGCGGGCCAGACGTCGGGCAGGTTGGCCAGCGCCGCAGCCAGCGTGCCGGCGATGAAGCCGGCCTGCACGGCGATGGTGAGCGCGGCCGCGCCGCCGTCGCCGAGCGCCCACTCGCGGCGCAGCGCCGGCAGCACCGCGGCGGCGCTGAACCACAGGGACAGCGCCAGCAGCTCGGCCAGCGACAGCACCGCGAGCTGCCGCCAGCGCTCCGAGGGCACGCCCGCGGCGGCTACTCGATGACCTTGCGCTCCCGCAGCCCGGCGATGTCGGCGGCGCCGAGACCGAGATCCTTGAGGATCGCCTCGGTGTGCTCGCCGCCGAGCGGCGCGGCGCTGCGGACCGTCCCCGGCGTGTCGGAGAGCTTGATGGCGATGCCGAACTGGCGGACGCGGCCGTGGGTCGGGTGCTCGACGTCGACGATCATGCCGCGGTGGTTGATCTGGGGGTCGCGCACCATCTCCTCGATCTCGTAGACCTTGCCCACGCACACGTCGTGCTTGACCAGGAACTCGTACCAGTCGTCGCGGTCCCGGGTGCGGATGACGGCCTCGATGGCCTCGCGGGCGGCGGCCTCGTCGGGGTTCGCCGCGCGCACGAACTGATCGGCCTTGCGGGCAAAGCGCGCGAAGTCGGGGCGGCCGATCGCCGTGCAGAAGTTCTCCCACAGCCACGGCTCGGTGCAGCCGATGGTCAGCAGCTTGTCGTCGCGCGTCTCGTAGATCGCGTAGTACGGGTACGAGCCGCCCAGGAAGCCCTCGCCCCGCCGGGGCGCCACGCCGTCGGAGAAGAAGAAGCGCATGTTCGGGGTGGCGGCCAGCAGCGAGACCGTGGTGTCGAGGTAGGAGACGTCCACGTGCTGCCCGCGGCCCGTCCGCTCGCGAGCGAACAGCGCCAGCACGATCCCGAGCGCGCCGTGCAGGCTGGCGCCGGCGTAGTCCGCGACGAGATTGAGCGGGATGACCGGCTTCTTGCTGCCGGCATCGCCGATCAGGTTCAGCACGCCTCCGAGCGACAGGTAGTTCATGTCGTGGGCCGGGTAGTTCCTGTACGGCCCGTCCTGGCCGAAGCCCGACAGCGAGCAGTAGATGAGGCGCGGGTTCAGCTCGTGCAGCGCCGGATAGCCGGCGCCCAGCCGGTCCATCACACCGGGCCGGAAGCCCTCCACGACGACGTCGGCGCCGGCCGCGAGCTTGCGGAAGATCGCCTGGCCCTCGGGGGCCTTGAGGTTCAGCGTCATCGAGCGCTTGTTGCGGTTGACGAAGGCGTGGATCGTGCGGCGGATGGAGAGCTCGTCGGTGGCCCGATCGGGCTCCGGCGTTTCGATCTTCAGCACGTCGGCGCCCATGTCGGCCATGATCATGCCGGGCATCTCGGCCGGGGGCACCCGGGCCAGCTCCAGCACCTTGATTCCGTCCAGCACGGCCATGACTAGCTCCTCGCCGTGACGAGCCGCGCGGTGAGCGCGCGGACGTCGGGGATGTCTTCCAGGTGCCCGAGCTGGGCGGCGACGCCCTCGGCCTCGTCGGCGCCGAGCACGGGCGTCGCACACGCCAGGAACTTGTCGCGCAGCTGCGCGTCGCTCAGCGGTTGGTCGGGGTGGCCCCAGGCGCCACGCGGCGGCGAGGCGAGCGCGCGCCCGTCGCGCAGGCGCACGGTGACGCGGCTCCACGCGTGCTGCTCGAGCCGGTCGGGCAGCGTGGGATCGACGACCATCCGCACGCGGTCCATCAGCCCGCGCGTGCCGGCGTCGGCCACGGGGCCGTCGTCGAACGAGCCGAGGTCCACGCGGCCGGTGGCCAGCGCCGCCGCCGCGCAGAACTGCATCGAGAACTTGCGCTCCAGCCCGTTGGTCGGGGCGGTGTGGCGCAGCACGTCCGGAACGACGTGGTTGACGCCGACCTCGACCTCGGCCACCTGGTCGGCGCCGAGCGCGTGGCGGGCGCGCAGCTCGAGCAACGCGTCGATCGCCGAGTGGGTGAGCGCGCACGAGGGGTACGGCTTGACCGCGATGCCCGAGGCCAGCACCTGCCAGCGCTGGCCGAGCGCGTCGAAGGCGTCGGGCGCCAGCGTGGTCTGGCTGAACGCCGCCGCGTAGCCCTGCCGTCCGTCGAGCGCGGCGTCGGAGGCCGTGAGCCCCTCGCGCGCCGCCATCGCCGCGAACACGCCGTTGCGGGCGGCGTGGCCGGCGTGGAACGGCTTGGTCATCGAGCCGAAGTTCTCCTTGAGCCCGGACGCGAGCGAGGCGGCGATGCCGAGCGCGTGCCGCGTCTGCCCGGCGTCCAGGCCGAGGAGGCTGGCCGCCGCCGCCGCGCAGCCGAGCGTGCCGATCGAGGACGTGGCGTGCCAGCCGCGCGTGTAGTGATCGGGATTCAGCGCGGCGCCCAGCGCGACGCTGACCTCGAAGCCGATCAGGTAGGCGAGCGTGACGGCGGCGCCGTCGGCGGGCTCGGCCTCGGCGCACGCCAGCGCCGCCGCCAGCAGCGGCGCGCTCGGATGTCCCAGCAGCGCGAAGTTCGTGTCGTCGAAGTCGTGGGCGTGGGCGGCGGTGCCGTTGGCGAGCGCCGCCCAGGTCGGCGCCGCCCGCAGCGACGTGCCGACCACCGTGCACAGCGGCGTGCCGCCCTCGGCGCGGGCGACGGCGCGAACGCTCGCGGCCACCGGCTCGGCGGCGCCGGCCAGCATCACGCCGACCGTGTCGAGGGCGGCGCGGCGTACCTGGGCGACGGCGGCGTCGGGACAATCGCGCAGCGAGGTCTTGACGACGAACTCGGCCAGACGGGCGGTGGCACTCATGGCTCGCACGATAGCGGAGGGGATGGGCGGTTGCAAGGTCGCCGGACGAGGCGGACAATCCTGGCCGGAGGAACCACCGTGCCGCCCACGACGAACCGCCGCGTGCTGCTCCGGAGCCGACCGGTCGGCGAGCCCAAGCCCACCGACTTCGAGATCGTCGACGCGCCGCTGCCGGCGCCCGGCGACGGCGAGGTCCTCTGCCGTACCGTCTGGCTCTCGCTCGATCCCTACATGCGCGGCCGGATGAACGACGTGAAGTCCTACAGCGCCCCGGTCGAGCTGGGGCAGCCGATGGTCGGCGGCACCGTCAGCGAGGTCGTGGAGTCGCGCCACCCGGGCTTCACGGCCGGCGACTTCGTCCTCGGCTACGGCGGCTGGCAGACGTATCACGTGGCGCGCGCGGGGGCGTCACCGGGACCGTTCGGGCCGCTGAAGCTCGATCCCAAGGTGGCGCCGATCTCCACGGCGCTGGGCGTGCTCGGCATGCCGGGCATGACCGCCTACGTCGGTCTGCTCGACCTCGGCCAGCCGAAGCCCGGCGAGACGGTGGTCGTCTCGGCGGCGGCGGGCGCGGTGGGCTCGATCGTGGGCCAGCTCGCCAAGATCAAGGGCGGCCGGGTGGTCGGCGTCGCCGGCTCGCAGGCCAAGTGCGACTACGTGGTGAAGGAGCTGGGCTTCGACGCCTGCGTGAGCTACCGCTCGCCCGAGCTGTTCGCGGTGCTCAAGGACGCGTGCCCGAAGGGGATCGACGTCTACTTCGACAACGTCGGCGGCGACGTGCTCAAGACCGTGCTGCGGCTCGTCAATCCGTTCGCGCGCATCCCGCTGTGCGGGCTCATCTCGCAGTACAACGCCACCGAGCTGCCGCCGGGGCCGAACATGGGCTCGGTGCTCGTCAACCGCGTCACGATCCGCGGCTTCATCGTCTCCGATCACGTCGACCGGCTGCCCGCGTTCCTCGCCGACACATCCGGGTGGCTGCGCGAGGGGCGCCTGAAGTATCGCGAGGACATCGTCGAGGGGCTCGATCAAGCCCCGCGCGCGTTCATCGGTCTGCTGCGCGGGGAGAACCTCGGCAAGATGCTGGTCAAGGTGGGGGTAGGGTAGACCCAACTCGTGTATAGTAGTCGGCGTGACAGCCGAGTATCGAGAAGAACCTTGCCGTTCGGCCATCAACCGAGTGGAAGGTATGGCGTTTCGGTGGTCGCTGAATCCCTACATGGGCTGCGTCCACCGCTGCACGTTCTGTTACGTTCGGGCCTTCGAGCGCCGGGCCGATCGCCCCTCGGACGACCGCTATGGGCGCTCGATCCGCGTGAAGGTCAACATCGCCGAGGTCCTCGCGCATGAGCTGGCGCGCCCGTCCTGGAAGCGCGAGTCCGTCGCGGTGGGAGCGGCGACCGATCCCTACCAGCCGGCCGAGGGCCGCTATCGGCTGACGCGCGGGTGCATCCGGGCGTTCGCTGCCGCCCGCAACCCGTTCAGCATCGTCACCCGCGGGCCGATGATCGTCCGCGACCTCGACGTGCTGCAGCACGCGGCCTCGCGGGCCGAGGTCCACGTGAGCTTTTCAGTGCCGACCCTGGACCTGGAGGTCTGGCGGCGAACCGAGCCGGGGACGGCGCCGCCGCGCCAGCGCCTGCGCGCGCTCCGGCGGCTGGTCGAGGCGGGGATCGATGCCGGCGTTGGCATGGCGCCGATCCTGCCCGGGATCTCCGACGCCCCGGCGCAGCTCGCCGAGGTCGTGCGGGCAGCGCGCGATGCCGGTGCCACCGGACTCTGGTGCAACGTGCTGCATCTGCAGCCGGGCACACGCGAGCACTTCCTCGAGAACCTGGCGCGCGACTGGCCCGCGCTGCTGCCGCGCTACGAGGCGCTCTACCGCGGCAAGTACCTCGAGCGGCGCGAGGCCGAGCCGATCCAGGCCCGCGTCGCCGCGCTGCGCGCCGAGCACCTCATCGCCGACCGCCGCGCCCGCCCGCTGGAGCCGCCGCCCACGGCCCAGCAGCTAGCGCTTCTTGCAACCGGCTCGGGTCATCAAACCCCGTGAATCTCGACTTTCGTGAAGACCTTCCCCTTGGTCACGGCCTGCAACAACTTGGACGATTCGCCGCCCTTGATGCCCTTGGCCTGCGCCCTCTTCACCGCGAGGTCCTTGACCTTCTTGCCCGCCTTCTTCCTCACAGCCATCGGTCATCTCCTGTTCTCTTCCCTCGGCCGGGAGCACGTATGGCGCCGGGTATTGTTGGAGGCGGGGCCGCGCGCT
>JBGPZN010000486.1:0-2930 GCA_041493815.1 Methylomirabilia bacterium | reverse complement strand
GCCTTCAGGCGCTCCAGGCAGCTCCAGATCTCGCTTCGGATCAGCGGGGCCAGCCCCTCGGTCGCCTCGTCGAGGATCAGCAGCCGCGGGTTCGTCATGAGCGCGCGGCCGATGGCGACCATCTGCTGCTCGCCGCCCGACAGCGTGGCGCCCAGGCTGCGGGCACGGGCGGCAAGCGGAGGCAGCAGGTCGAACACGCGCTCGACGGTCCACGGCTCCGGCACGCGCCGTCGATTGGCCGCGGTGGCGACGAGATTCTCGCGCACGGTGAGGTTCGGGAACACCTGGCGGCCTTCCGGCACCAGGCCCAGCCCGGCTCGGGCCACGCGGTGTGACGGCAGGCCGTGCAGCGGGCGGCCCTCGAAGGACACGCGCCCGGCCCGGACCGGCACGATGCCCATCACGGCCCGCACCGTCGTGGTCTTGCCCATGCCGTTGCGGCCGAGCAGCGTCACGAGCTGGCCGGAGCCCACGTCGAGCGTGATGCCGAACAGCACCTGGCTCACGCCGTAGGCCGCCTCCAGCCCCTCCAGGCGGAGCATCAGGCCGGCACCGCCTCGCCCAGGTAGGCGCGCCGCACCTCGGCGTTGAGCCGGATCGCCTCGGGCGCGCCGGTGGCGATGACGCGGCCGTCGACGAGCACGCTGATGCGGTCGGCCAGCGCGAACACCACGTCCATGTCGTGCTCGACCAGCACCAGCGTGTGGCGGCCGCGCAGCGCGCGCAGCAGCTGCACCATCCGCAGTGACTCGTCCAGTCCCATGCCGGCCACCGGCTCGTCCAGCAGCAGCAGGCGTGGCCGCGTGGCCAGGGCCATGGCGATCTCCAGCTGGCGCTGCTCGCCGTGGGCGAGCGTGCCGGCGACGACGTCGGCCCGGGGACCGAGGCCCACCTGCTCGAGGATGGCGGCCGCCGGCTGGCGCAGCGCCGCCTCGGCGCGCGCGGGGCGCCAGAACCGAAAGCTGTGGCCAGCGTGGGCCTGCACGGCGAGGGCGACGTTGTCGAGCGCCGAGAAATCGCGAAAGATGCTGGTGATCTGGAACGAGCGGGCCAGGCCGCGGTGCGAGCGCGCGGCGGCCGGCAGCGCGGTGACGTCGGCGCCGGCGAAGCGGATACTGCCGGCGTCGGGCCGCAGATCGCCGGAGAGCTGGCCGATGAGCGTGGTCTTGCCGGCGCCGTTGGGCCCGATGATCGCCAGCGTCTCGCCCTCGGCCACCTCGAGGTCGACGCCGTCGGTGGCGACGAGGCCGCCGAAGCGCTTGCGCAGCCCGCGCACGGCGAGCAGTGGCTCAGCCATGGCGGGCGCCGCCCGGCAGCAGGCCGTAGAGCCCCCGGCGCGCGAAGAGGACGACGAGGACGAGGAGCGGCCCCAGCACCACCTGCCAGTGCACGGTCCACGCCGACAGGAAGTCCTCGAGCAGCAGGAAGGCGACCGCGCCCAGCACGGGGCCGAACAGCGTGCCCATGCCGCCCAGGATCACCATCACCATGATGTCGCCCGAGCGCGTCCAGTGCATGAAGCTCGGCGTCAGGTACTCGGTCTGGTTGGTGAGCAGCGCGCCGGCCAGCCCGCACACGGCGCCGGAGAGGGCGAAGGCGGCAAGCTTGTAGCGGAAGGTGGCGAAGCCGATGGCCTGCATGCGCGGCTCGTTGGAGCGGGCGGCGCGGATGACCACGCCGAAGCGCGCGTTGACCAGGCGGTGACCGAGCCACAGCAGCAGCACCAGCAGGCCGAACACGACGTAGTAGAAGACGTACGGGTTGGCGAGGTCGACGACGGGGCCGAACTGGCTGCGCCGGGCGAGCCGCATACCGTCGTCGGCGCCCCAGGCGTTGATCGAGATGCCGAGGTAGTAGAGCATCTGCGCGAACGCCAGCGTGATCATGATGAACGACACGCCGCTCGTCCGCAGCGAGACGGCGCCGATCACCAGCGCGGCCAGCCCCGACAGCGCCAGCGCCAGCGTCCACTGCACGAGGCCATTGTGGATGCCGTAGAAGGCCGGGATGGCCACGGCATAGGCGCCGATGCCGAGGTAGGCGGCGTGGCCGAAGCTCACCATACCGCCGAAGCCGAGGATCAGGTCGAGGCTGACCGCGGCGATCGCGAAGATCATGATCCGGCGGAACAGGTCCAGGTAGAAGGGTTGCTGGGTGAACGCGGCGACCACCGGCACCAGGCCCAGGACCAGGAAGCCGGCGGCGAGGGCGAGCGCGTGGGCGCGCGAGTCCATCAGCCGCGGGCGGCCGGGAACAGCCCCTGGGGGCGGAAGTAGAGCACCGCCGCCATCAGGATGTAGATCGAGATCGAGGCCAGCGCCGGCCCCGCGTTGTCGGCGGCCGAGGGGCCGATGACCGTGCTCAGCATCGGCTTGAGGAACGCCCGGCCGAGCGTGTCGACCATGCCGACGACGATCGCGCCGACCAGCGCGCCCCGGATCGAGCCGATGCCGCCGATGACGATCACGACGAAGACCTGGATCAGGATCTCCTCGCCCATGCCGGGCAGCACCGTGTAGATGGGCCCGGCCATGAGGCCGCCGAGGCCGGCCAGCGCGGCGCCGAAGCCGAAGACGATCGTGTAGAGCAGCCGGATGTTGACGCCGAGCGCTCCGACCATCGTGCGGTTGCTGGCGCCGGCGCGGATCAGCATGCCCAGCCGCGTGCGGCTCACGACCACGTAGAGCAGCAGCGCGACGGCGAGGCCGACCAGGATGATGACCGCACGGTAGGCGGGATAGCGGATGCCGGGCACGATCTCGACGAAGCCGGCCAGCGCCGGCGGGACCGTGGTGAACAGCGCGGCCCGGCCCCAGACGATCGCGACCAGTTCGTTGAAGAACAGGATGAGGCCGAAGGTGGCCAGCACCTGGTCGAGATGATCGCGCTCGTAGAGCGTCCGCAGCGCGACGATCTCCACCAGCATCCCG
>JBGPZN010000003.1:0-24301 GCA_041493815.1 Methylomirabilia bacterium | reverse complement strand
GGCGTCGAGTGACTCGAGCAGCGCGCGCGCCGTCGCCCCCAGCGCCGCCGTCGCCGCCTCCGCGTTCTTCCGCTCGGTGATGTCCTCCAGGATGCCCTCGTAGAACAGGACCTCGCCGCTGGCGTCGCGGACCGTGTGCACGCTCTGCGAGACCCAGATGACCGTGCCGTCCCGGCGACGGCGGCGGCTCTCGAAGCGGGACACGGAGCCGTGCTGCGCCAGCTGCCGCAGCAGTTCCTGACGTCGTTCAGAATCGACGTACAGCTCGTTGATCTCGCTGACCGACGCGAGCATCTCCTCGGGCGTGCCGTACCCGAAGATCCGGGCCATGGCGGGGTTGACGAGGAGATAGCGTCCTCCGGGCACGGCCCGAAAGATGCCCTCGGCGGCGTTCTCGAAAATCCCCCGGTACTGATGCTCGGCGGCCGCCATCCGCGCGAACGTCCGTCGCAGCGCGATGACCTGACCGATCTGGTTGCCGATCGTGCGCGCGAAGTCAAGCGACTCGTCGCTGTTGAGGTCGCGCAGGTCGGTCGCGACCAGGACCGCTCCCAGCCGCTCCTCACGGAACACGATCGGCAGGATGAGCGCCGACGTGGGGCCGGCGCGACTGAGGAACGCCGCCGCCGTCCGCGCGTCCACCGCCGGCGAGGGGATGGCGATCGGGGCGCCCGTCTCCAGCGTGGCCCGAAAGAGCTCCTCGTGGCCGAACAGGGCCTCGACTTCCGCCGGTGACGCATCGTGATAGCCGCTCTGGGCGTGGACGGCGAGCCGGCCGTCCTCATCGAGCAGATAGAGCACGCCGACCGAGAAGCCACCGGCCTCCAGACACGTGGCGAGCAGCTTGTCCAGCGCGACCGGCGTGTCGAAGCTCCGGGCCAGCGTCTCCGAGATACTGCTCAAGACGGAGAGCGCCGCCGACTGGGAGGCGCAGCGCTGGGCGAGGCCGGCGTTGATCACGGCCTGGTGCTCGAGCTGGCTGATCACCCGATAGAGGTGGCGGTCACGCAGCTCACCGGGCGCGTCGGCCGTGGGCGGCGGCGATCCGCTCTGCAACGCGGTCAGGACCGCCTCGGTGACGCTCGCCATGTCAGGCGTTCGGATGACGAAGGCGTTCGCCCCCATTCGGCGGGCCAGCGCCTCGTCCTCGGCGTCCAGATAGGTGTTGCTGCAGAGCACGACCGGCAGCCGGGCGAGCTCCCGATCCTGCCGGATGGCCAGGCACAGGCCGAAGCCGTCGAGCCGCGGCATCAGTACATCGCTCACGATCACGTCGAAGGGGTTCCCTCGAGCGAGGTCGAGCGCCTCGAGGCCATCGCCGGCGGTCTGGACCCGGAAGCCCTGCAACTCCAGCTGCAGCCGGCCGAGCTTGCGCTGCACGGCGTCGTCGTCGGCCAGCAGGACCCGGCGGCCACCCCCCGCGCCGGGCAGGGCCGGGCGGCTGGGTAGATGGGCCCGGACGACTCGGATCAGCTCCGAAGGCTGGAGCGGCTTGACCAGGAAGTCGGTAAAGCCGATCGCCGAGGCCCGGGCTTCCTCCAGCCTCGACACGAAACCCGAGACGGCGATGACCGGCACGTCCGTGAGCTCCGGCAGCGCGCGCAGCCCGGTCAGCAGGTCGAAGCCGTCCATGTCAGGGAGTCGCAGATCCAGCAGGATCAGGTCGGGGCGCGCCGCGGGGGCGAGCTGAAGCGCCGTGGCGGCATCGGCGGCCTCGATGACCTCGTAGGACTCGGCCTGGAGGGTGACCCGCGCCATCTTGCGGGTGATCTCGTTGTCCTCGACGATCAGGATCTTCACGGTCTCAGATGACCTGCGACCGTCGCCAGGAAGTCGTGGACGTCGATCGGCTTGGTGAGATAGCCGTCGCACCCGGCCGCGAGGACGCGCTCGGCGTCGCCGGGCATGGCGCAGGCGGTGAGACCGAGGATGAGGATGTCCCGCGTGTGAGGCGCGGCGCGGAGCTGACGCGTGAGCTCGAGGCCGTCGACGCCGGGAAGCAGGACGTCCATCAGGATCATTTGCGGACGGAACGTTTCCAGGACGGCCAGCGCTTCCTCCGCGTTCCCGGCGACCCTGACGTCGTAGTCCTCGCCCGCGAGCAGGATCTTGAGCAGCTTCTGGTTGGCGGGCGTGTCGTCGACGACGAGAACCGGCTCACCCGCCACGGCGGCCCAACCGGGGGAGGACGGCGAAGAACACGCTGCCGTGCCCGGGCGCCGTGTGCAGGCCAACCTCGCCACCCTGGGCCTCGACGATGCCGCGCGTGAGGGCGGCGTTGAGGCTGGACTCCGCGGGCGCGCCGCCCGTGCCCCCGTCCTCCACCTCGATCCTGAATCGCGTCGACCCCGCGGAGGTCAGGCGAATGGCGACCCGGCCCCGGTATGGGGTGACCTTGAGCGCCTTGGTGATCGTGCAACGGAGGATCTGCTCCAGCCGGTCGGGGTCGGCGACGATTCCGGTGACGTCCGGGGCGACGCTCGTGGTGACCTCGATGCTCTTCTGGGACGCGAGGGTCTTGAGGGCGTCGCACACGTCTTCGAGGAGGGTGGTCACGTCCACCGGCTGCGGCCGAAGCTCGAGCGTCCCCGACTCCACCTTTGCCAGGTCGAGCAACTCATTGAGGATCCGCTGCAGGTGGCGCGCGCTGATCAGGATGTCGCCGAGGTACTCTTGGTGGTCCGGAGCGAGCGCGCCGAGCTTGCCATCGTGCATCAACTCGGCGAAGCCGATAATGCCGCTGAGAGGCGTGCGAAGCTCGTGTGAGAGGTCGGCCAGGAACTCAGCCGTGAGCCTGGAGGTCGTCACTGTTGGTCCTGCCTTCGAACAACCCGGCGCGTCATGAGATGCTCCAAGCCTCTGGAGTCGTCGTTGACTCCTTGGCCAGAGACCGCTATCGTCGCGTCACTCAAGGTTGCATTGTTTGTAACGTAGCATGTGTCGAGTGAGGACCGTATGCCGAAGCTGCCGGACGTTGGCAAGAGGATAGGGCGTTGCCTGGTCGAGCTGGGCTACAGCAGGGCCGGCCGGCCCGACGTCGCCAAGTTCTGTGCGGAGAAGCGCTATCGGCCCCAGTACGTGTACGCCTGGCTCTCGGGCCGGACGCCAAGCTACGAGAATCTTGTGCGACTGGCCTCGGACCTTGGGGTCTCGCGGAGCTGGCTGGCGGTCGGTGACGAGGCCCTCGTGGTCGCGGCAGCCGAAGGAGGCCGAGAATCCCTGGAGGCCCGGCCAACCGGGCGGGCTCGCGCCGGGCGTGAGCAGCGGCGTCCGTCCGACCCAATGCCCTTCCTCTCCGCGCCGTCCGTGCAGGCCTTTGATTTCGTCCGGTTGCGAGACGTGACGGCGAAGCTGGTCGAGGTCGAAACCCAGCTCGCCGCGATCTTCGAGGCCTTCCCCGACCTCTACATCTGGGTGGACGGAGCCGGAGCGATCCTGGACTGGAAGGGTGGGCGGTCTGCGGTGCCCGACGCCCTGCTCGAGCCCTGTGTCGGCAAGCTCGTCGACGAGGTGTTCCAGGACGACACCGGCTCGCGCTTGCGCCAGGCGCTCACGACAGCCGCGCTGACGGGGACGCCCGGCATTCTGGAACACACGGCGGCTGTCGGAGGCGTCGAGCGTACGTTCGAGGCGCGGCTGGTGCCGCTCGAGGCCCCCGGGGGCCAGGCCCTCATCGTCGTCCGCGACGTCAGCGACCGACGACGAGCCGAGCAGGCCGTCCGCGACAGCGAGGCTCGCTACCGGGCGCTCGCCGAGGGCTCTATCGAAGGCATCTGCATCGTCCAGGACGACCTGATCCGGTTTGCCAATCAGGCGCTCTGCGACATTTTCGGCTATGCGGGCCCCGCCGTGCTGCTCGGCCAGCCTGTGCTGATCTTGAACGCGCCCGAGGAGTACGACAGGCTCAAGGCGTACCGGCTCCGGCGACTGCAAGGCGAGCCGGTGCCGAAGCGCTACGAATACAAGGGCATCCGAGCGGACGGCAGGCCGCTCTGGATCGAGAACGTGGTTACCGTCCTGTCGTGGGACGGCCGATCGGCCTTCCTGGCCACGGTTCAGGACGTCACCGACCGTAAGCGCGCGCAGGAGGAGGCGGCGGCGCTGGCCGACATCGGCCGCGAGTTGGCCGGCACGCTCGACCTCAACGAGTTGGTGGCCCGCACGCTCGATCGGGTGATGCACCTGCTGAGCGTGGGCCGGGCCGGGGTCTACATCGTCGATCCAGGCACCGGGAGCTTGCGCTGCCTCGCCGCCGCCGGCGAGTCGCGCCCCGAGGCCGCGGTCGGGCGCGAGCTGGCTCCGGGTCAAGGATTGATGTGGAAGGCCATTTCCCTGGGCCACGCCGTCGCCTCGTCGGACATCCTGAGCGAGCCCGACATCGAGCAACCCGAGTGGGCGATCGCGATGAACCGGGCTCACGGTCTCAGCGCGGTGATGGCCACGCCACTCACCATTCGGGGTCGCACGGTGGGGGCGCTCATGGTCGGCGACGTTCGAGGCCGGCACTATTCGGAGGACGACCACAGGCTGCTGGCGGCCTTCGCCGATCACGCCGCCGTCGCCCTGGACCACGCCCGGCGGTTCCGGGATCTCGAAGACCGCCTGGACGCGCTGCAGGCGGCCCCTCAGGGATAGAGGCCGCGAATCCGATAGCCCTCCGCCACGCGGCTGATACCCTCCACGAGCGCCGCCGTCCGCAGATCGGTGCCGTCCTTGGCGGCCAGCGTCCACACCCGGTTGAACGCGCGCGTCATGACCTCCTGCAGCCGCGTCGTGATCTCGCTCTCGCGCCAGAAGTAGTACTGCAGGCCCTGCACCCACTCGAAGTACGAGACCACCACGCCGCCGGCGTTCGCGAGGATGTCGGGGATCACGGTGACACCGCGATCTCGGAGGATAGCGTCGGCCTCGGGCGTGGTCGGCGCGTTGGCGCCCTCCGCGACGATCGTGGCCTTGATGCGGTCGGCGTTGTCCGCGTGGATGACGGAGCCGATCGCGGCCGGGATCAACACGTCGCAGGGCTGCAACAGCAGGTCTGAGTTGGTGATGGGCTCGGCGTCCGGGAAGCCACCCACGCCGCCGGACTCGGCGACGTGGGCTTCGAGCAGTCGGATGTCCAGGCCGTTGGGATTCCAGATGCCGCCCTTGAGATCGCTGACCCCGGCGATCACGCAGCCCTCGCGCCAGAGCAGCCGCGCAGCCACCGAGCCCACGTTGCCGAACCCCTGTATCACCACCCGGCGGCCGCGCAGCTCCTGATTCAGGCGGCGCGCGGCCTGATAGAGGGTGTAGACGATGCCACGGCCCGTCGCCTCCCGCCGTCCCGCCGAGCCTCCGATGATGAGTGGCTTGCCGGTGACGACGCCGGGCACGGTCCGGCCCTGGGTCATCGAGTAGGTGTCCATCATCCAGGCCATCGTCTGCTCGTCGGTGCCCATGTCGGGTGCCGGGATGTCGAGGTCGGGCCCGATGAGCAGGATGATCTCCGCGGTATAGCGCCGGGTCAGGCCCTCGAGCTCCTGGCGCGACAGCTGACGGGGATCGCAGCGTACGCCACCCTTGGCGCCGCCGTAAGGCAGCCCCATCAACGCGCACTTCCAGGACATCAGCATGGCAAGGGCGGTGACCTCGCCCAGGCTCACGTCCGGGTCGTAGCGCAGGCCCCCCTTCGTTGGTCCAAGGACGGAGTTATGGTGGACTCGGTAACCCGTGAATACTGCGGTCTTTCCGTCATCCATCCTGACTGGAATCGAGACCACGAGGGCCCGGCGCGGGTGCCGGAGCCGTTCGTGAACGTCCTGACCGAGCTGCAGGCGTTGGGCGACCTGGTCGAGCTGGGCCAGGGCGGTCCGGAGCATGGGGGTGTCGAACTCCGATTTGTCAGTCATCAGGACCCTTTCCATTGACAACCTGGCCACTTGGTGTAGACTCCGACTGAAATGGTCGCCGACTAAAAGAGTCGGACAAGCACTCGCAGCCAGGTCGAGGAGAGGGAACTGGGATGCTCCGCTTCACCAAGCGCGCTGACTACGGCCTGATGGCGATCCACTACATCGCCTTACACGACGACCTGGGCACCGTCAGCGTCAAGCGTATCGCGGAGGAGTTCGCGATTCCACAGGAGCTGCTGGCGAAGATTCTCCAGCGGCTCGCCAAGCAGGGGCTGATCGTGAGCCAGAATGGTCCCAAGGGGGGCTACGGGCTGTCGCGGCGGCCCGCGGAGATCACGATCGGCGAGGTGATCCGGGCGCTCGAGGGGCCGATCAACATCGTCTCGTGCCTGGAGGAAAGCAGCGACTGCCCGCAGATGGAGCGCTGCACTCTGAGGCGACCGGTGAGGAAGATCCAGGCGGCGATCACGCACATGCTCGACACGATGAGCCTGGCCGAGCTGACGAGCGACGACGTTCCCGAGATCCTGACCATCAAGGCGTGACGGCAGCGGCGAACGAGGAGACTGACAGACGATGGCGCTGAAGTTCCCGATCTTCATGGACGCGCAGTCGACGACTCCGTGCGACCCGCGAGTCGTCGAAGCGATGCTGCCGTACTTCACCGAGAAGTTCGGTCACCCGGCCAGCCGCAACCACCCGTTCGGGTGGGAGGCGGAGGGGGCGGTGGATGCCGCGCGTGGCAGGCTGGCCCGCGCGATTGGCGCCCGCGACCCCAAGGAGCTGGTGTTTACCTCGGGGGGCACGGAGTCGATCAATCTGGCCCTCAAGGGTGTGGCGGAGATGTACCGCGAGAAGGGCACCCACATTGTCACCACGGTCATCGAGCAGCGGGCCGGCATCGACGTGTGCAAGCACCTCGAGCGGCTGGGCTTCCAGGTGACGTACGTCCCCGTCCAGGCCGACGGTCTCATCGACGTCGACGAGATCCGCCGCGCGATCACCGACAAGACGATCCTCATCTCGGTGATGTTCGCCAACAATGAGATTGGCACGATCCAGGACGTCGCCGCCATCGGGAAGCTCGCCAAGGACAAGGGCGTCCTCTTCCACACCGACGCCACCCAGGCGGTCGGAAAGGTCCCGATCGACGTCGAAGCGATGGGCATCGACCTTCTGTCGTGCACGGCGCACCTGCTGTATGGGCCCAAGGGCGTGGGTGCGCTGTACGTGCGTCGCAAGGCGCCGCGCGTGCGGCTGGCGCCGCTGTTCGACGGCGGCGGCCACGAGCGCGGCATCCGTTCCGGCACGCTGCCGGTGCCGCTGTGCGTGGGCTTCGGGCGGGCGGTCGAGATCTGCCAGGAGGTCATGCCGGAGGAGACGAGGCGGCTGGCGAAGATGCGGGACCGGCTCCAGGACGTGATCCTGTCGAGCGTGGACGAGGCGTTCCTCAATGGCCGGCCCGAGCGGCGCCTGGCCGGCAACCTCAACATCTCGTTCGCGTACGTCGAGGGCGAGTCGGTGCTGATGGGCCTCAACAAGGAAACGGCCCTGTCGTCCGGCTCGGCCTGCACGTCGTCCACCCTGGAGCCGTCGTACGTGATCGCGGCCCTGGGGGCCAGCGCCGAGCTGGCGCACTCCTCGATCCGCTTCAGCTTGCACCGCTTCAACACCGACGAAGAGGTGGAGTACGTCGGCCAGCGCACCATCGAGGTCATCAAGCGGTTGCGCGACATGTCGCCGCTGTACGAGCTGGCGAAAGAAGGCGTGGACCTGAAGACGATCAAGTGGAAGGCTGAGTAAGGGGGAGAGAGAGCGATGGCATACAGCGAAAAGGTCGTCGACCACTACAACAACCCGCGCAACGTCGGGTCCTTCAGCAAGGACACGCTCGGCGTGGGCACGGGGTTGGTGGGGGCGCCGGAGTGCGGCGACGTCATGAAGCTGCAGATCAGGGTGAACCTCGAGACGGGTGTGATCGAGGACGCCAAGTTCAAGACGTTCGGCTGCGGCAGCGCCATCGCCTCGTCCAGCCTCGCCACCGAGTGGCTCAAGGGCAAGACGGTCGGTGACGCCGCCAAGATCAAGAACACCGACATCGTGAACGAGCTGAAGCTGCCGCCGGTGAAGATCCACTGCTCGGTGCTGGCCGAGGACGCCATCAAGGCGGCCCTGGCCGACTACCAGGACAAGCACGGATCGGCGGCCGTCACGGCCGCATCGAAATAGGTGAGGGACGAAGGAGGAGAGGACGCATGGCGGTCGCGCTGTCCGAGAACGCGAGTAAGCAGGTGAAGCAGCTCAAGCAGAGCCAGAACCTGCCCGAGACCGTCTTCCTCCGCATGGGCGTCAAGGGCGGCGGCTGCTCGGGGATGAGCTACAACCTGGAGTTCGATACCGAGATGGGGCCCCACGACAAGGCCTTCGAGATCGACGGGATCAAAGTGGTCGTCGACAAGAAGAGCTACCTCTACCTGAACGGCACCACGCTCGACTACGTGCAACAGGGGCTGACGGGAGGGTTCACCTTCGTCAATCCCCAGGCCAAGTCGAGCTGCGGTTGTGGGACGTCCTTCTCGGCGTAGCCGGGCCCGGCGCGCAAAACGAACGGGCCCGGCGAGGGCCCGTTCGTTTTTGTGGCCATGGCAGTGCGAGCCGAGGCGGCCCGTCCGCGGACCGGCGAGGCGAGCCTGAAATCGAGAACACGGATGACTGACTTCTTCCAGGTGTTCGCACTCGAGCGCCGGCTCGGAGTCGACGTGGCGGCGCTGCAGCGACGCTTCTACGAGCTGTCGCGGCAGTGGCACCCCGACTTCCACCAGGCCGCCCCGCCCGACGAGCAGGCGCGCGCGCTGGAGGCCTCGGCGCGTGTGAACGCCGCGTATCGCGCGTTGCGCGACCCGATCGCGCGTGTCGAGTACCTGATCCGGCTCGAGGAGGGGCGGGAGACAAAGGAAGGCGCCGCCGTGAAGCCGAAGGCGCCGCCCGCGCTGCTCGCCGAGATGTTCGAGATCCAGGAGGCGCTGGAGGAGGCGCGCACGGGCCTCCTCGACGCGGCCGCGCGCGCCTCGCTCGCCGCCCAGCGGGATGCGCTGAGGGCGCGCATGGCGGAGGCCGAGGCCCGGATCGTGGGGCCGCTCAGCCGGGCCTGGGACGCCGCGGCGCCGGCCGAGCGACCGGCGGCCCTGGCGGCGCTGAAGGAGTCGCTGGCCACGCGCGCGTATCTGAGAACCGTGATCGACGACCTGGGGGCGGCCCTGGGCGAGGGGACAGAGGAGACGCATGTCGCGCATCGTCGGGATTGATCTCGGGACCACCAACAGCCTGGTCGCCTACGTGGACGACCGCACCGGGTTGCCGGTGGTGATCCCGGACGAGGAGGGGCGCCGCCTGCTGCCCTCGATCGTGGGCTTCACGCCCGCCGGTATTCTGGTCGGCGAGGCGGCCCGCCGTCAGCTCGTTCGCCGGCCCACCGACACCGTGTACTCGGTCAAGCGGCTGATGGGCCGCGGCTGGGAGGACGTGAAGGAGGAGCTGCGTTACTTCCCGTTCCGGGTCCTGCCGGCCGAGGGAACGGTGAAGCTGGCGGTCGGCGGTCGCGAGGTCACGCCCCCCGAGGTCTCGGCGATCGTGCTGCGCGCGCTCAAGGAGCGCGCCGAGGCGCACTTCGGCGAGCCGATCGAGCGGGCGGTGGTGACGGTGCCGGCGTACTTCAACGACAGCCAGCGCCAGGCTACCAAGGACGCCGGCCGCATCGCCGGCCTCGACGTCGTGCGGATCGTCAACGAGCCCACGGCGGCCTCGCTCGCCTACGGCTTGCACCGGCTCGGCCAGGGCGTGGTCGCGGTGTACGACCTGGGCGGCGGCACCTTCGACATCTCGATCCTGCGCATCAAGGACGGGATCTTCGAGGTCCTGGCCACCAACGGCGACACGCATCTGGGCGGCGACGACTTCGACCGGGTGCTGATGCTGTGGCTGCTGGAGGACGTGCAGGCGCGCCACCACGCCGAGCTCGATCGCGACTGCGTGGACCTTGCGCGCGACAACGAGGCAATGCAGGAGCTGCGGCTGGCGGCCGAGACGGCGAAGATCCGCCTGTCGAGCGAGGAGCGGACCACGCTCACGCTGCCGTTCGCCGGGTTCACCTACCACCGCGCCATCACGCGGGCGGAGGTCGAGCGGCTCATCGAGTCGCTGGTGAAGAAGACCCTGGGGCCCTGCCGGCAGGCGCTGGCCGACGCCGGCCTCACCCCGGCCGACATCGACCAGGTCGTCCTCGTCGGCGGCTCCACCCGGGTGCCGCTGGTGAAGCGGCGGGTGCAGGAGCTGTTCGGCAAGGCACCGCAGAGCCAGCTCAACCCCGACGAGGTGGTGGCGCTGGGGGCGGCCGTGCAGGCGCAGATCCTGGCCGGCGGCATCAAGGACATGCTGCTGCTCGACGTCACGCCGCTGTCGCTCGGCATCGAGACGCTGGGCGGCATTGTGTCGGTGCTGATCGCGCGCAACACCACCATCCCGACCAGCGCGCGCGAGATGTTCACGACGTCGGTGGACGGCCAGACGGTGGTCGACATGCACGTCGTGCAGGGCGAGCGCGAGCTGACTAAGGACTGCCGCTCGCTGGCGCGCTTCGAGCTGCGCGGCATCGACCCGATGCCGGCCGGCATGCCGAAGATCGAGGTGACGTTCCTCATCGACGCCAACGGCATCCTCCAGGTCCAGGCCAAGGAGCAGCGCACCGGCAAGGCGGCGTCGATCGAGGTCAAGCCGACCTACGGCCTCACCGACGCCGACGTCGAGCGGATGGTCGAGGATTCGTTCACCTACGCCGAGGCCGACGTCGAGACGCGGATGCTCATCGAGGCCCGCAACGAGGCGGACACCGTGCTCACGCACGTGGCGCGCGCGCTCCGACAGGGCGCCGGCCTCCTCGGCGGCGAGGAGCGCCAGGCGATCGAGGCGGCGGTGGCGGCGCTCCGCCAGGCGCGCGAGGGGCAGGACCGTGACGCCATCCGGGAGCGGACGACCGATCTCAACCACGCCACCGAGCGGCTGGCCGAGACGTTGATGGACGTAGCACTCAAGGGCGCGCTGGGCACCACGCGCGCCGGCGAGATCATGGACCGGGGCCCGTCCCCCCGCGGAGAGTCGTGATGGCGGTTCACAAGGTGACGTTCCTGCCGTTGAACACGACGGTGGAGGTCGACGACGCGAAGTACCCCCTCGCCGATCACGGCAAGCCGGGCTCGCTGCTCGACATCGCGCTGGCCCACGACATCCACCTCGAGCACAACTGCGGCGGGTCGTGCGCCTGCACCACCTGTCACGTCATCGTGCGCGAGGGCGCGGACAACCTCAGCGAGATGGAAGGTGACGAGGAGGACCGCCTCGACATGGCCGAGGGGCTGACGATCCGCTCGCGCCTGGGTTGCCAGGCGATCGTGCGCGGCGACGTCGTGGTGGAGATCCCCAAGTGAGCCTGGGGTGGCGGGACGCGGAAGACATCGGGATCGCGCTCAGCGAGAAGTTCCCCGACGTCGACCCCCTGACCGTCCGCTTCACCGACCTCCACAAGTGGGTGACCGAGTTGGAAGACTTCAGCGACGACCCCAAATCCTCGAACGAATCGACCCTCGAAAAAATCCAAATGGCGTGGCTCGATGAGCACCGCAATCGATAAGCCACTGTCGAGCGTCGGCTTCGCCGGCGCAATCCGGCTTCTGGGGGGAGGCAGGGAGGAGTGCGGCGTTAGCCGCGCGACGACCGTCGGAAGGGGGGCGCAGCCCCCCTCCGAGGCTCTACCATGTGATCACCTGGTCGGCCGCGAAGATGCGCTCCAGGAGCGCCTCCCAGGACAGCTCGCCGGGGACGTGGTGCAGCGTGACGCCGGCCGGCAGCGGGGGAGCCGGCGTGCCCGGCAGGAGCACGACGGTGATCTCGTCGCCGGCGGCCTGCTGCTGCGCCACGACGGCGAGGGCAAGGGCGGGATCGTCCCCCTTGAGCAGATGGAGCACGCGGGGCATCAGAAGATGATGAAGCGGCGGCCCTGCCGGAGCAGCTCGGCGATCCGCGCCCGCGAGACGCGGACGATCGGATGGCCGCTCTCGTTCCAGTCGGCGTCGGCGGGGACGGCGTCCTCCTCGACGTGGAACGGCACCTCCAGCCGCTTGAGGCTGTCGCGGAACTTGGCGATGTCGTCGCCGTCCACGAGGTCGTCGGTGTCGGCGTCGAGCAGGTGGACGGCGGGCCCGCGCAGCACGAACGTGACCTCGTTCTCGCCGGCGACCACGCCGACGCCGATGCGCATCGCCTCGAACGCGCGGTGCGAGGACCGCGGGTCGGCCGCGATCACCACCAGGACAGGCTGCTCCTCGGCCACGGGCGGCGGGCTAATTGAGCGCGACGAAGCGGTCGGTCCCGTTGATCAGGTCGGTCAGCACGACCAGGCCACAGTAGGTGACGCGGTCGCCGTCGATCAACGGCCGGCCGCGCTTCTGACAGCCGTAGGCGCACACGAAGACCTTGGCGCCGCGCTCGGGCAGCGCGTGTACGCGCGGATCGTCCAGGGCCCGCACACCGTCGTCGATCAGGTAGAGGTAGAGCTGGGCGCCCCGCGCCAGCGTCGCCTCGGAGAGTCCGATCGCCGTCTCGAGGTTGGGATGTTCGGGACCGGTGGAGAGCATCACGCCCAACTTCTTCCTCGCCAGATCCATCGCCGTCCGAGCGTAACATCGGGATACAGGGAGAGCAAGGCATGAACCGCCGAGTGTACCTCGATCACAACGCGTCGACGCCGGTGCATCCAGAAGTGCTGGCCGAGATGCTGCCGTATTTTTCCGAATCATTCGGCAATCCGTCGAGCGTGCACGGCTTCGGCCGTGAGGCCCGGGCCGGACTGGACACCGCCCGCGAGCGGGTCGCCCGATTCCTCGGCGTCGCGCCGGAGGAGCTCGTCTTCACCTCGGGCGGCACGGAGTCCGACAACCTCGGCGTGAAGGGGTTGGCGTGGGCCCGCGGCCGCGGCCACCTGATCACCTCGAAGATCGAGCATCACGCGGTGCTCCGCGCCTGCCAGTGGCTGGAGAGCCAGGGCTTCGCGGTGACCTACCTCGGCGTCGACGGCCACGGCGTGATCGATCCCGACGAGGTCAAACGGGCCATCCGTCCCGACACGATCGGGATCTCGATCATGCACGCCAACAGCGAGGTCGGCACCATCCAGCCGGTGGCGGCCATCGGCGCCATCGCACGGGAGCACGGCGTGCCGTTCCACGTCGACGCGGTGCAGACGTTCGGCAAGCTCGACATCGACGTGGCGGCCGCCCACATCGACCTGCTGTCGTTCTCGGCCCACAAGATCTACGGCCCCAAGGGCGTGGCGGGCCTGTGGATCCGCAAGGGGACCAAGATGGTCTCCGTGCAGCACGGCGGCGAGCACGAGCGGCGGCGGCGCGCCGGCACCGAGAACGTGCCCGGCATCGTGGGCCTCGGCAAGGCCGTGGAGGTCCGCGGGCGCGAGATGCACGACGAGCGCCGCCGGGTGACGGCGCTGCGCGACCGCCTGTGGGAGGGCATCCGCGCCCGCGTGCCCGACGCGCGCCTGAACGGCCATCCGACCGAGCGGCTGCCCGGGACGGCGAACATCTCCTACCGGGGCGTCGAGTCGGAATCCGTCGTCCTCGGCCTGGATCTGAAGGGCATCGGGGTGTCGGCGGGCTCGGCGTGCACCGCCGGCAGCGTGGAGCCGTCCTACGTGCTGGTGGCCATGGGGGTGCCGCTCGACTGGGCGATGGGCGCGGTGCGCCACTCGCTGGGCCGCTCGACGACCGCCGAGGACGTAGACTATGTGATCGAGTCGGTGGAGCCGACCGTGCGCAAGCTGCGGGCGGCGATGCCGGTGGGCGCGGCGTGAGATACAGCCCGGCGCTGCTCGAGCACTTCCTCAACCCGCGCAACGCCGGGTTGATGCGGGATCCCGACGGCGTGGGCGCCGAGGAGTACGAGGGCTGCGGCGACCTGGCGCGCTTCTTTCTGCGTGTGCGGGACGGTCGTGTGAGCGAGGTGCGGTTTCAGACCTACGGCTGCGGCCCCACCATCGCGGCCGCCAGCGCCGCCAGCGAGCGGGTGAGGGGACGGGCGGTGGAGGAGCTGCTGAGCCTCAAGCCCCAGGAGGTCGAGGACGCCGTGGACGGGCTGCCGGACGACCGCAAGCACGCCGCCGACGTGGTGGCCGGCGCGCTCAGAGCGGCCGCGCTGGACGCGCTCCGGCGGCAGCGGGGAGGAGTCTCCTGATGTTCGACGCGATCCGTAGCGACATCCGCACGGTGATGGAGCGCGACCCGGCGGCCCGCTCGGCGACCGAGGTCCTGCTGTGTTACCCGGGCGTGCACGCGCTCGCCTTTCATCGTCTCGGCAACCGCTTGTGGCGGCGCGGCTGGCTCAGCACCGCGCGCTTCGTGTCGCACGTCGGGCGTTTCTTCACCGGCATCGAGATCCACCCGGCCGCCCGCGTCGGCCGCGGCCTGTTCATCGACCACGGCATGGGCATCGTGATCGGCGAGACGGCCGAGATCGGCAACGACGTGAGCCTGCTGCAGGGCGTCACGCTGGGAGGCACCAGCACCAGGCGCGAGAAGCGCCATCCCACGCTGCGCGACAACGTCACCGTCGGCGCCGGCGCCAAGATCATCGGCGCCATCACGATCGGCGAGGGCAGCCGCGTCGGCGCCGGCTCGGTGGTCGTCCGCGACGTGCCGCCCAACGCCGTCGTCGTCGGCGTGCCGGGGCGGGTCACGTACAAGGACGGTCAGCGCGTGAGCGGCATCGACATGAACATGACCGACCTGCCCGACCCGGTCAGCCGGGCGATCGAGCAGCTCGTGGAGCGGATCCGCGTGCTCGAGGCCGACCTCGACGGCCTGCGCAAGGCGGTCGACCGCGAGGGGCTCCGCGACAAGGAGGAGGAATCGCTCTGACGCGCGACGACGCCTGGGCGCTGCTGGGCGAGTTCACCAAGGGCGACGGCCTCCGCAAGCACGCCCGGGCCGTCGAGACCTCGATGCGAGCGTACGCCACCCGGTTCGGCGAGGATCCCGAGCGGTGGGGCATCGCCGGGATGCTGCACGACTTCGACTACGAGATGCACCCTCGGGCCCCCCACCATCCCGTGAAGGGCGCCGAGATTCTCCTGGCCCGCGGCGTCGCCCCCGACATCGTCTACGCGATCCTCGCTCACGCCGACTACTCCGGCATGCCCCGGGTCAGCCGCCTGGACCGCGCGCTCTACGCGTGCGACGAGCTGACCGGCTTCGTCCACGCCTGCGCGCTCGTACGGCCGGGCAAGGTCATCAGCGGCCTGGAGGCCGCCTCGGTGCGCAAGAAGCTCAAGGACAAGGGCTTCGCCCGCACCGTGAACCGCGCCGACGTGTTTCGTGGCGCCGAGGAGCTCGGCGTCGAGCTCGACGCCCACATCGCGTTCGTCGTGGATGCCCTGACCACCGTGGCCCCGGAGATCGGCCTGGCCCGGGCCTGAGGCCCCCCACGCACGTCTATCCCGTCGAGGTCGGCGACGGCCGCACCACCGAAGAGCTGGTGGCGGCGGGTGACTACGGCTACGCGCAAGCCGCGGTCACGTCCGACAACTTTCCGGCGGACCGGGCCGCGCCCGCCCGCGTGCGCGGGCTCGTGCTGCTGGAGTTCGACCACGCCGTAACCTTCGAGGACGTCGTGGCCGCGGCCCGCCAGCGCGGGCTCGAGCGGCCGACGTACGAGGACGCGCTCTATTTCGGCATCGCGCATCCCGAGGTCCAGCGCGAGCGTCCGATCATCTTCCTGCACGAGCCCTGGCTCGGCTTCTTCGGTCGCCGCGATGTGCTGTGTCTCTGGAGCAACGCGGGGCGGCGCGAGCTCGGCCTGGAGGGCTTCGACGACGCGTGGAGCCCGGACCACCGGTTTGCGTTCGCCGTGAAGGGCTGAGACCGCATGCCGCCGGCCCCCCGCGCCATCACCCACGTCGACATGGATGCGTTCTACGCGTCGGTCGAGCAGCGCGACCGTCCGGAGCTGCGCGGCCTGCCGGTCATCGTGGGCGCCGACCCCACGGGCCGCGGCGTCGTCTCCGCCTGCTCGTACGAGGCGCGCGTCTTCGGCGTGCGCTCGGCGATGCCGATCTCGCGCGCCTATCGCCTGTGCCCGCACGGCGTCTACGTGCCGGTCGACATGGACAAGTACGCGCGCGTCTCGACCGAGATCATGGCGATCCTCGGGGAGTTCTCGCCGCTGGTGGAGCCGGTGTCGGTGGACGAGGCGTTCCTCGACCTGACCGGGACCGAGACGTTGTGGGGACCGCCGCCCGAGGCGGTGCGCCGGATCAAGTCACGGATTCGGGCGGAGACCGGCCTCACGGCGTCGGCGGGCCTGGCCGCGAACAAGTTCGTGGCGAAGGTCGCCTCGGACCTCGAGAAGCCGGATGGGCTGGTGGTCGTGCCGCCCGGTGGCGAGGTCGCGTTCCTGGCGCCGCTGCCAATCGAGCGCCTGTGGGGCGTGGGCAAGGCCACGGCCAAGGAGCTGGAGGCGCTCGGGGTCGCGACGATCGGCCAGTTGCAGGCCCTGAGTCCGGCGGTTCTGACGGCGCGCCTGGGCCCGCACGGTCCCGACCTCCTGGCGCTCGCCTTCGGCCGCGACGCACGGCCCGTCGAGCCGTTCTCGCCGCCCAAGTCGATGGGTGCCGAGACCACGTTCGGGCGCGACTGCCGTGACGTCTCGCGGCTGGAGGAGACGCTGCGTGGGCAGGCCGAGCGGGTCGCGCGCGAGCTTCGCGCCGAGCGCCTGGCGGCGTGTCGAGTCACGCTCAAGCTGCGCTGGGCGGACTTCACAACACTCACGCGCAGCCATACCGGCGACCCTACCCAGGACGGCCTGGAGATTTACCGCCGGGCGACCACGCTGCTGGCCCGCGAGCGTCTGATCCAGCCGGTGCGGCTCATCGGGGTGTCGGCCTCGACGTTCCGGCCCGAGGCGCGCGGCCAGCTCCCACTCCTCGACCCCGGCGCCGTCCGCCGCGAGCAGCTGGCCCGGGCCGTCGACCGCATCACGGGACGGTTCGGCCGCTCCGCGATCGTCCCCGCCCGCCTGCTCGACCGGCCCGACGCGCTCGAGTAGCGCGACGGGCGCCGGCCGGCCGGACGATCTATACTAGGCACCACCATGGATCGCCCGATCGCCTACGACAAGCTCGCCCGCGAGGACCGGTTCGTCCGGATGCGCACGCGTGACGTCGGCTCCCTCAAGGTGGAGCAGGGGCTCCCGCCGTTCCCCGACCTGTCCAGCCGCGACTCGATGCGCGATCGCGTGCACGGCATCCTGGTCGGCGAGCTGCAGGCGATGGAGGGCGCCGGTCGGACGGTCTTCGACTTCCCCGACGCGCCGTGGGAGTTCGCGATGGACATGGCGCGACAGGTCTGGGACGAGTCGCGCCACGTCGAGACGTATCTCGGACTGCTCGACCACCTCGGCGGCTACGTCGGCGAGTTCCCGGAGACGACGCTGCTGTGGCGGTGTGCGTGCGCCGAGGACGCCGCCGCCCGCGTGGCCGGCGTCAACCGCGGCCTCGAGGGGCTGGCCTGCGACGTGTTCAATCAGCTCATCCACATCGCCAGGAAGATCGGCGATCCCATCATCGAGCGCTCGGTGGACTACGTGCTGGCCGACGAGATCACGCACGTGCGCATGGGCTCGCGGTGGCTGAACGAGCTGACCCAGGGCGATCCCGAGCGGCGGCGGCGGGCCATCGAGTTCCAGGACTCGATCGACGAGCGCTTCAACCTCGGCGGCACCCGCCAGGACGGCCACCACGAGCTGGTGCCAATCTCGATCGCCAAGGACGCGCGGCGGCTGGCCGGCTTCACCGACGAGGAGATCGAGCGGCTCGTCAAGAGCACGCAGCGCTCCCAGGTGTACTAGCTGACCGCTCACCCGCTCGCCGGTCACTTCTCAGTCGACGTCGCCGCCCGGCGCATCCGCAACTACCGCTACATCGAGGAGCGGATGATGCGCCTGCTGGGCGGCTGGATCGCGCTCACCCCCGAGCTCGACGCCAAGCTCCTCTTCGGCCGGCACGTGTGGGACTGCGCCCAGCACGCCGACCTCTGGGGTCGCCGCCTGCCCGAGCTGCGGGCGCCGGCCCAGCAATCGGAACCGGCCAACGACGGGGTCGTCGCGGTCCTGAGCCTCGTGCAGACGGCGGAGGCGCCGACCCAGACCGTGGAGCGCGTCACCGCCGTCTACCGGGTGCTCAAGCCTCACCTGGCGACGGTGTACGAGCGTCACCTGGCGGTGGCGAACCCGGTGTACGAGCCGCCCACGCGCCGGATCCTCGATCGCTGTCTCGCCGAGGAGCGACGTCACGCCGCGGCCGGCGCGCAGGTGCTGGACCGGCTCGTCGGCGCCGATCCGGCGCTGGGGGCGCGCGGGCAGGCCTGGGAGCGCCAGTTGCTGGACGCCCTCGCGGCCGCCGGCGGTGTCACCGGCGACGGGGAGACCCCGCTGATCGTGGCGCCCGCGCTGACGCCCGACCCGACGAGCGTGGCCCAGGACCTGGTGCCGCTGCCGCCGTTGTTCGATCCCGCCGCGGTGCTCGGCGACCTCGCCGAGCCGCTGCAGGCCCATCGCCACGCGCTGGCCGCCGGCGATCTCGCCACGCTGCGTGGTGACCTGACGGCCGAGGCCGGGCCCGAGGTGGCCGCCGAGTACGCGTTGCTGGGGGGACCGTTCGAGCGGATCGACGTCGTCGGCTGCGCGCGTCTGGGTGGCCAGCGCATGGTCAAGCTGCGTCTGCTGGGACCGCGCGCCCACGTCGTGCTGCAGGAGCGCTGGATTCCCACGGAGCGTGGTTGGCGCATCGCCGCCGTTGAGGCCACGCGCTTCGAGCCCACACCCTAGTGCTCCGGGCCGTCCTTGTCGCCAACCGCGGCGAGATTGCCCGCCGCGTCTTCCGTGCGTGCCGGCGTCTGGGCGTCGGCACCGTCGCCGTGTACTCGGAGGCGGATCGTGACGCCCCCCACGTGCGCGAGGCCGATCAGGGGGTGCTGCTGGGGCCGGCGCCGGCCCGCGAGAGCTACCTGGACATCGAGCGCGTCCTCGACGCCGCTCGCCGCAGCGGTGCCGACGCCCTTCACCCCGGCTACGGCTTCCTCTCGGAGAACTGGCGCTTTGCCGAGGCGTGCGGGCGGGCCGGGCTCACGTTCATCGGTCCACCCGCCGAGGCGATCCGGGCCATGGGCGACAAGACCGAGGCACGGCGCCTGATGGCCGCCGCGGGGGTGCCGACCGTGCCCGGCAGCCCGGGGCCGGTCGCCGACGCCGCGGCCGCCGAGGCGGCGGCGGGCGGCATCGGCTTTCCGCTGATCCTCAAGGCGGCGGGTGGTGGCGGCGGCATCGGCATGGCGCGCGTCGACCGCGCCACCGATCTGGCGGCGGCGTTCGCTGCCGCGACGCGCCGCGCGCAGTCGGCCTTCGGCAACGCGGCGGTCTATCTCGAGCGCTATCTGGAGCGCCCGCGTCACGTCGAGGTCCAGGTGTTCGCCGACCGCCACGGCACCGTCGTGCACCTGCACGAGCGGGAGTGCTCCATCCAGCGGCGCCACCAGAAGCTGATCGAGGAGTCGCCGGCGCCCGGCCTGTCGCCGGCGACCAAGCGCGGGCTCACCGAGGCGGCGGTCGCCGGCGCCCGGGCGATCGGCTACGTCAACGCGGGGACGATGGAGTTCCTGGTCGACGCCGCCGGCGGCTTTTACTTCCTGGAGATGAACACGCGCATCCAGGTGGAGCATCCGGTGACCGAGGAGGTGACCGGCCTCGACTTGGTCGTCGAGCAGCTCCGCGTCGCGGCCGGCGAGCGCCTGGCCTGGCGGCAGGACGACATCGTGCAGCGCGGCGCCGCCGTCGAGTGTCGCGTCTACGCCGAGGACCCGGACAAGAACTTCCTGCCCTCGCCGGGCACCCTCACCCGGCTGCACCCGCCCGGCGGCGAGGGGATCCGCGTCGAGTCCGGGGTGGAGACCGGCAGCGTGGTGTCCGTCCACTACGACCCGCTGCTGTTCAAGCTGATCGCGCGCGGCGACGGGCGCGACGAGGCGCTGGCGCGCATGCGCGCGGCGCTCGGTGCGACCGTCGTGGAGGGCGTGCGCACCACGATCCCGTTCTTGCGGAAGGCGCTCGATCACCCCGACGTCCGCCGCGGCGCGCTCCACACGCAGATGGTGGACCAGGGCGCCTTCCGCTAAACTTCCCCTCCGACAAAGGAGCGTTCCATGCCGGAACAGATCAAGGCGCACATCACCGGCGTCGTCTTCCAGATCGCCGCCAAGCCCGGCGATCGGGTCGGCGCCGGCGACCCCGTTATCGTGCTCGAGTCCATGAAAATGGAGATTCCCGTGGAGGCGCCGCGGGCGGGCGTGGTGAAGGAGATCAACGTGCAGGAAGGCCAGACCGTGCAGGAGGGCGACACGGTCGCCGTCCTGGAATGAGGGGGCCGCGATGAGCACGGCCATGGTGCGCGACCTCTACGACTATCACCGCTGGGCCAACCGCCGTCTCTTCGACGTCGCCGCCGCGCTCGGCGAGGCCGCGTGCGCCCGCGACGTCGGCACGCAGTTCAGCGTGCCCACGCTGACCCGGATGTTCGCCCACGTCTACGGCGCGGATCTGAACTGGCTCAAGCGCTGGAAGGGTTCGTCACCCTCGGAGTCGCCCTTCTTCGACATCGCCTCGATGGCGGAGGTCCGCCAGAAGTGGGACGCGCTCGAGGCCGAGCAAACGGCGTTCGTGGCCGGCCTGTCGGAGTCCGATCTGGTCCGGCCGGTCGACTACAAGAATTCGCAGGGCCAGGCGTTCCGGGCCCCGCTGGGCGTGTTGCTCCAGCACGTCGCCAACCACGCGACCCATCACCGCAGCGAGATCGCGACGATGCTGACGATGCTGAGCGACTCGCCGCCCGACTCCGGCATCAACACGTGGGCGCTCCTCCGGACCGGACAGACGCGCTGACGATGGCCATGAAGGACCACGCCGCCGAGGCGGTGTAGGCGCGGACCGCTCCTCCGCTCAACGTGATCGCCTCCTTCGCCGGCAACGTCGCCGGCCGGCTGACGATGCTCGGCGTCTTCCGCGAGCCGAGCTACCGGCGGCTCTGGGCCTCCGGTCTCTGCGTGAACGTCGCCCGCTCGATGGATCTCGTCGCGTTGGGATGGCTGGCGCTGCAGCTCACGGGCTCGCCGTTCATGGTCGGGCTGGCCGCATTCGCCCGCTCGGCGCCGCTCATGGTCGTGGGCCCGTTCACCGGCATCGTCGCCGATCGCGTGCCGCGCTGGCGCATCCTGCTCGTCGCCCAATCGACCGGTGTCCTCACCGCGCTGGCGCTCGCGCTGATCTTCGCCGGCGGGGCGGGCGGGTACTGGCCGCTGGTCGCGCTCGAAGTGGTCTTCGGGCTGATGTGGGCGCTCGACTTTCCGGCGCGGCGGACGGCGCTGTACGCCCTGCTGGGAGCCCCGCGGGTGGCCCAGGCGGTCTCGCTCGAGACGGTGTCGATGCAGGTCGGGAAGATGCTGGGGCCGCTGGCGGCCGGCGTCTGTCTGGCGGGTCTGGGTCCGGCCGCGTGCTTCGCCCTGATGGCGGTCGTCTACGGGGCGGGGCTGGCGGCGTCCAGCGGCCTGCGCCGCCAGCTCGGCGGTCCCGGCGCGCCGGTGCCGGTGTCAGTGGCGGCGAGCATGCGCGCGGGGCTGCGGGTGGCGTGGAGCACGCCCACGGTACGCGCGGTGCTGCTGGTGACGATCGCGATGAACACGCTGTTCTTTCCCTACCAGCAGATGCTCCCGGTCTTCGCGCGCGACGTCCTCGCGCTGGGACCGGCCGGGCTGGGCGCCCTCGTCGCCGCCGACGGTTGTGGCGCGCTGCTGGGCGCGCTGGCGATCGCGTCGCGGCACGGCCAGTTCCGGCACCGGGTGCTCTTCGGCGCCGCCGTGCTGGTGGCTCCGGTCCTACTCGTCGCCCTGTCGGGGTCGCGCTGGCTGCCGGTGTGCGTCGCGCTGCTGGTCGTGATGGGCATGGCGGAGTCGGCGTTTGCCGCGATGCAGAGCACGCTGGTGCTCCTGTCCGCCCCCGAGCGCGCGCGGGGCGGCGCCATGGGCATCCTGTCGGCGTGCATCGGGACCCAGCCGCTCGGCACGCTGGCCATCGGTCTGCTGGCGGCGAGCTTCGGCGCACCGCTGGCGTTCGCCGTGAACGCCGCCGCCACGCTCGTCGTCATCGTGCCGCTCGCGGTGCCGCTCGTACGGTCCTCGACAACGCGTCTCGTTCACGGGCTCTGAGCGTCAGCGTGCTTGCTGGTGCTCCGGCACCTCTCCTATGCTGACCGTTGATGCCGAGCTGGCAGGCGCGCTGTCTGACGCTGGCGATCCAGGTCGTCATGCGCCGGGCGACCTGGGGCGACCCGCAGGCGCTGGTGCGTCGGGCGCGTCGGGTCTTCGGGGCGCCCAACCCTCTTGGCTGGCTGCGAACGCGCGGGGTGCGGGTGCAGCGGGCCGGCGAAGGCCTCGTCCGTGGCGAGTGGCTCACGACAAGGTCCGGAGCCGGCGGCGGTGTCAGCACTCTGCAGGTCTTCGACGGCGTGTTCCACGTCTGGCAGATGCTCGACGGCGTCGTGCCGGAGGCCCGGCTCGCCCTGCGCCAGGCCGCGGCCTTCATGAACGACCCTTCGAGCGCGCCCGAGGAGGCGCCCGGAGAGTCCGGGAGGCCCTTGGAGGCCCCCCGGCCAGGTCAATTCTCGATGAACGCGCGCAGGTTGCGCCCGCGCAGCGGATGGCGCAGCTTGCGGAGCGCCTTGGCTTCGATCTGCCGAATCCGCTCGCGCGTGACGGCAAACCGCTTGCCGACCTCTTCGAGGGTGTGCTCGCCCTCCTCGCCGATGCCGAACCGCAGCCGGAGGATCTCCTTCTCCTTGGGCGACAGCGTGGCCAGCGCCCGCTCGACCTGGCTGGTGAGGTCCTGGCTGAGCAGCGAGTCGTTGGGCGAGCCCGCGCTCTTGTCCTCGAGGAAATCGCCGAGCTCGGAATCCTCGCCGATCGGCGTCTCCAGCGACAGCGGCTTGCGCGACGACTCAAGGATGAGCCGCACCTTCTTGGCCGGCACGCCCGTTCGCTGGGCCAGCTCCTCGGGCGTCGGCTCCCGGCCCATCTCGTTGATCATGTTCCGGTTCACACGGGAGATGCGATTGAGCGTCTCCACCATGTGCACCGGGATCCGGATCGTCCGTGAGTGGTCCGCGATGGCCCGAGTGATGGCCTGGCGGATCCACCACGTGGCGTAGGTCGAGAACTTGAACCCGCGCCGGTACTGGAACCGGTCGACCGCTTTCATCAGGCCGATGTTGCCTTCCTGCACGAGGTCGAGCAGCGACAGGTCGCTACCGAGATAGCGCTTCGCCACCGACACGACCAGCCGGAGGTTGGCCTCCATCAGCTCGCGCTTGGCCTGGCGCACGGTGCGGTCGCTCTCCTCGATCTGCTGGAGCAGCAGAGCCAGCTGCTTGCGGGCCAAGCCCGCCTCGGTCTCCAGCCGCTTCAGCTCCCGGGTGCCGGCGGCCGTCCGGTTGCGGCGCACCTCGGCGGCCAGTTCGTTCAGCCGCTTGCAGTGGCGGCGCACCTTGCCGACCAGGTCGTCGATGAGCGCCGGCTTGAGCGGCATCTCGGCGACGGTCTTCTGGATGGCCTCCCGCTGGACGCCGATGGACCGCAGCACCCCGGCGCGCGAGGTCACGGAGCGCCGGCGATCGTCCAGCGACTCTTCCATGCGACCGATCTTGCGCTCCATCCGGCGGACTCGTGCGAAGGCGAGCAGGACGGGCCGGACTTCCTTGGCCTCGAGCTCTCCGCCCTCGGGCAGGACGATGACGTCGTCCGCCCCGGTGTCCCCGCGGCGCAGCCGATCGCCCACGTCCAGCAGGGCGCGTACCGACATCGGGATACCGGCCAGCGCTCGCCGCAGCGCGATCTGACCCACCTCGATACGCCGGCCGATCTGCACTTCCTGCTGGGCGGTTAGGAGCTGAACCTTGCCGATTTCCTTCAGATATAGCCGGACCGGGTCCTCACCCTTGGCGGGCAGGGGAGTGAGGACTTCCTCCGAAACCGGCGGCAGGTCCTCCTCGTGCTCGTCGTGCAGCACGGGCGCTTCGGTCGCCAGCGTCGCCGGCACCTCGTTCGAATCGATCGTCGTATCGCGTACAGTCTCTCGAAATGTCATCGTGTCACCGGCCTGATCTCTTTATTGTGTTGGATGCGGCGGAAGTCATGATCGTTTCACTCGAATGGGGTTCAAAAACCAAGCCAACGCGTCGATGTCTTTCCTAACCG
>JBGPZN010000220.1:0-6042 GCA_041493815.1 Methylomirabilia bacterium | reverse complement strand
GCCCCTGTTCCATCCCGCGCGGCTCGCCGGCGAGCCCTTCGTGCAGGCGGATCTCGCGGCCACGCTCGCCCGGGTGGCCGCCGACGGACCCGAGGCGTTCTACCGCGGCGATCTCGGGCGCCGGATCGCCGCGGGTGCGGCGCGGGCCGGCAGCCCCCTGACGCTCGACGATCTGGCCGCGCATCGCGCCGACTGGGTGGAGCCGGTGCGCATTCGCTACCGCGGCGGCGAGGCCGTCAGCCTTCCGCCGCCGACGCAGGGCTTCGCGGCGCTCGAGATCCTGGCACTGCTCGAGGGATTCGACGTGGCGGCGCTCGACGGCGCCGATTACGTCCACCTCGCGGTCGAGGCCACGAAGCTCGCCCTCGCCGACCGCGATCGCTACCTGACCGATCCCACGGTCGCCGACGTGTCGGTGGCGCGCTGCCTGGCCCCCGAGCGCCTGGCCGCGCGCCGCGCGCTCATCTCGCCGGACACCGCAATGGCGGTGGGAGCAGCGACCGCGGGCGGCGACACGATCGCCATCGTCGCGGCCGACGGTGGCGGCAACGCGGTCTCGGTGATCCAGAGCCTGTATCACGAGTTCGGCGCCGGCATCGTCGCCGGCGACACCGGCGTGCTGCTGCAGAACCGCGGCGCCTTCTTCTCGCTCGACGCGCACCACCCCAACCGTCTGGCCCCGCGCAAGCAGACCGCCCACACGCTGATCCCGTCCATGTACCTCGTGGACGGCCGGCCGCGTCTCGTCTACGGCACGATGGGCGGCGACGGCCAGCCGCAGACCCAGGCCGCGCTCGTCACCCGCGTGATCGACCGCGGTCTCGCTCCCCAGGCCGCCGTGGAGGCGCCGCGCTGGCTGTTCGGCCGCACGTGGGGCGACGTCTCAAGCGCGCTGCGGCTGGAGGGGCGCCTCGGCCCCCGCGTCGCCGACGAGCTGCGCCGGCGGGGCCACGACGTGCAGGTCGTTGAGGACTGGAGCGACCTGATGGGCCACGCGCAGTTGATCCGCCTTGACGACGACGGGCTGGTCGGCGGCTCCGACCCGCGCGCCGACGGCGCCGCGCTGGGCTGGTAGCGGGCGTGGTCGACGGTCCGCGCGGGCTGCTCGTCGGTTCGCTCTGCCAGCTGGCCCGCGCGCTGGAGCGTGGCGTCACCGCCAGCACCTACGTGGCGGCGGGCCTGCTACGCTTCGACGCGCTCGGGCGCCACATGGCCGAGAACTGGCGACACTTCGGCCTGAGCCAGACCGAGCCCGACGTCGCCGACGGCCTGTTCAACTGGGAGAAGGACTTCTACGGCCGCTTCATGACGCCCGGCGAGCGCGTCCTGGTCGTGGGATGCGGCGGCGGCCGCGATCTCGTGCCGCTGCTGCAGCAGGGCTATCGCGCCGAGGGGCTGGAGCCGGTGGCGGCGTGCGCCCGAATGGCCCGCGAGCGCCTGGCCGCGCGGGGTCTGACGGCCGAGATCCACGTCGCGGACATCGCCACCGCCTCCCTGCCCGCACGGTACGACGTCATGATCTTCTCGTGGTTCTGCTACAGCTACCTGCCGCTGCGCGCGCGCCGCGTCGCCGTCCTGCGCCGGACGCGGGAGTATCTGGCCGGCGGCGGCCGCATCCTCATCTCCTACGTGCTCTCACCGCCGGTGGCCCGCCGCCTACCCTGGCGGCTGGCCCGGCTGGCCGCGCAGCTGAGCCGCTCGGACTGGCGCCCGGAGCCCGGCGACACGTTCATGGCGCGCGCGGACACCGGCTGCATTCACTACGAGCATCGCTTCCGCCCGGAGGAGATCGAAGCCGAGGCGCGCGAGGCCGGCCTCGCCGTGGCCTTCCACGAGCACGACAGCGACGGCAATCTTGCCCTGCGTCTGGCCGGCGCCGGCGGCCAGTGAGCGCGAGCGCCGTGGAGGCCGTTCGGCCGGTGGCGATCGGCGAGATCGCCCACGCGGCGGTGCTGCGATCGGGCGGGGCGGGACGCGTGCTGGCGCGGCTGAGCACCTCTACCTACCTGACCGTGGGCGACGAGATCGTGTGGCTCGGCGCCGCCGGCTCCGTGCTGCATCCGCGCGCGATCCTGGGCGGGCCGCCGTCCGTCGCGAGCGAGATCGTCCGGCTCGACGTCGGCGCGCTGGCGCCGTGGGCGCCGCCGGCGCTGGCGCTCGATCGCGCGATGGCGGCCCGCCTCGCCGTCGAGTGGCGGCGCCTGGCTGCCGGCGCCGCCGCGCTGGGCGCGCCCCGAGGCTTCGGGGCCCTGCTGGGCGGCAGCCCGCTGGTATTTCCGCTCGATGGCGCCCGCGACACCGCCGCCGCGCTGGCGCGCGCGTGCGCGCGCGACGATGCGGACGCCGCGGCCGCCGCGGCGCACGCGCTGCTGGGCCTCGGCGGCGGCCTCACGCCCTCCGGCGACGACTTCGCCGGTGCGGCCTTCTTCGCGCGCCGTCTGCTCGGCGCGGCCGGATGCGCGGACGCGGCGGGGTGGCGTCGCGCGGGCGATGCTCTGCGTATCGCGGCCGCAACGCGCACGCATCCGATCAGCGCCGCGCTCCTCGGTGACCTCGTCGCCGGCCGCGGCTGGGCGCCGCTGCACGAGCTCGTCGCCGGGCTCGCGGCGGGGACAATGGGGCCGGCCGAGGCCGCCGCGCGGCGGCTGATCAGGCTGGGCCACACCTCGGGCTGGGATCTACTGGCCGGGTTCGGCGCCGGCCTCGGGCTAGGTTGTTGAACTGGGGGCCCCGACATGGCCCCCAGACCCCCCGGGCGGCTCGGAGCATCCCGGCGGAGCCGTGACGCTCCTCGGTACGCTGTTCTACCTTTCGGCCCCGAGACATGGCCCCCAGACCCTCTCAGTATCGGCACCGGCCGTTCCGGGTTAGAGTAGCGGGGCATTCTGACCCCACCCGGAGGTTCTGTGGATCCCTACCGACTACCACGCAGCGTTGTTCCGAGCCGTTACGACATCCGGCTCGAGCCCGATCTGACCACGCTGACGTTCCGCGGCGAGGAGACGGTCGCGGTCACCGTCGCCGAGCCCGTTCGCGAGATCGTGCTCAACGGCGTCGAGCTCGCCGTCGACGAAGCCGTCGCCGTCGACGCGCGCGGGCGCGAGCAGCGCGCCACGGTCAGCCTGGACGAGGCCAGCGAGCGGTGCCGGCTGGCGTTCGCCGAGCCGCTAGCGGTCGGGGCCGGGCGGCTGCGTCTCACCTTCCGCGGCACGCTCAACGACAAGCTGCGCGGGTTCTATCGCTCCGTCTACAAGGATCCCAGCGGCGTCTCCCGCACGATGGCGGCCACCCAGTTCGAGGCCACCGACGCCCGGCGCGCGTTCCCCTGCTGGGACGAGCCGGCCTTCAAGGCCGTCTTCAGCGTCACGCTGGCCATCGATCCGGCGCTGACGGCCGTCTCCAACACGCGCATCGTGTCCGAGGCGCGCGAGGGCGCGCAGAAGATCGTCCGCTTCGCGGACTCGATCGTCATGTCCACCTACCTCGTGGCGTTCGTGGTGGGCGAGCTGGAGCACACCGAGCCCACGCCGGTGGGCGCCACGCCGGTGAGCATCTGGTGCGTGCCGGGCAAGCGCCGGCTGGCCGCCTTCGGCCAGGAGATCGCGGTGGCCTCGCTCCGGTACTTCGAGGACTATTACGGCCTGCCCTACCCCGGCGACAAGCTCGACCTGCTGGCCATTCCCGACTTTGCGGCCGGCGCCATGGAGAACCTGGGCGCCATCACCTTCCGGGAGACCGCGCTGCTCGTCGACGAGCAGGCGGCCTCGCACGCCGAGCTGCAGCGCGTCGCCGACGTCGTCGCCCACGAGAACGCCCACATGTGGTTCGGCGACCTGGTGACGATGAGCTGGTGGAACGGCATCTGGCTCAACGAGGCCTTCGCCACGTTCATGGAGATGCTGGCCGTCGACGCCTGGAAGCCGGAGTGGCAGCGCTGGGTCGCCTTCGGCGTCTCGCGGGCGGCCGCGCTGTCGGTGGACGGCCTGCACAGCACGCGGCCGATCGAGTTCCCGGTGCGCGCCCCGCGCGAGGCCGACGCGATGTTCGACGTGCTGACCTACGAGAAGGGCGCTTCCGTCCTGCGCATGCTCGAGCAGTATCTGGGCCCGGAGGTCTTCCGCGCCGGCGTGCGCGACTACCTCACCCGGCATCGGTTCGCCAACGCCGACACCGGTGACCTGTGGGCGGCGCTGGGACGCGCCTCGCAGCAGCCGATTCCGGCCGTGATGGACGGCTGGATCTTCGCGCCCGGCTATCCGGTGGTGAGCGTGAGCGTGGAGGGCGGCGAGCTCGTGCTGCGCCAGCAGCGCTTCACCTACCTGGCCGAGCCGCTGCGCTGGTTCGGCGCCACCGCGGCGACGGCGGCCGCGCCCGCGCGCTGGCAGGTGCCCGTGCGGCTGCGGATCGCCGCCGGCGGCCGCGAGACGGTCGAGCGGGTCCTGCTGACCGAGCCGGACACGCGGCGGCCGCTGGCCGCCGGCTTCGAGTCCGTCGTCGCCAACGAGGGCGGGCACGGCTTCTATCGCGTCCGCTACGACGAGGCCCTGCGCGAGCGACTGCTGAGTCGGCTGCCGAGTCTCGGCGCCATCGAGCGCTTCAACCTCGTCAACGACGCCTGGGCGATGACGGTCGCGGGGCTCATGCCGCTGACGCAGTACCTCGATCTGACCGCGCGCTTCCGTGACGAGCGCGACAAGAACGTGTGGTCGGTGCTGATCGGCTCCTTCCACACGCTCAACCGGCTGGTGACGCCGGCCGACCGTCCGCAGCTGGAAGCGCTCGTGCGCGACCGGGCGGCGCCGGCGCTGGCCGCGCTCGCATGGACGCCGCGACCCGGCGAGGACGAGCTGATGCGCCAGCTCCGCGGCGATCTCATCCGCGCGCTCGGCACGCTCGGCAACGACCGCACCGTGCAGGCGCGGGCGGCCGAGGCGTACGCCGGCCACGAGCGCGGGACGGCGCCGATCGATCCCAACGTCCTGCCCGCGCTCATCGCCGTCCTCGCCCACGCCGGCGACGAGGGGCGCTACCACGAGTTCTTCGAGCGCTTCCGGACGGCCACCACGCCGCAGGAGGAGCAGCGCTACCTCTACGCGCTCACCGCCTTCTCGACGCCCGCGCTCGTGGAGCAGACGCTGGCCCGGACCATCGATGGCGAGATCCGCACCCAGGACGCGCCGTTCGTGGCCCGCTCGATGCTGATGGCCGTGCACGCGCGCGAGCAGGCGTGGGCCTTCGTCAAGAAGCACTGGGACACGATGGACCGGCTGTACCCCAAGCACGGCCTGCGGCGGATGGCGGAGGGCGTCGTCGGGCTCGTCACGCCCGAGCTCGAGGCCGACGTCCACCGCTTCTTCCACGAGCGCACGATCGACCTCGGCGGCAAGACGCTCGAGCAGTACCTCGAGCAGCTCCGGGTGGCGGTCGCGCTCCGTGAGCGCGAGGGCCCCGCGCTGGCCGCCTACCTGGCGCGGTTCTGAGCGCCCGGTCCCGGAGGGTATCGATGATACGCACGCTGCTCGTCGTGATCGCGATCGCGATCGCCACCGCCGGCTCCGCGCTGGCCCAGTCCGGACACGGCCACCAGCACGGCGGCGGCGACGACGCGCAGGCGCATCAGCGCGTCGAGGCCTGCCAGCGCGAGTTCGATCAGGTCGTCGCCGACGGCCGCGGCTTCGGCCTCGCCTTCTCCGCCGATCAGAACGGCTATCCGGGTCCACTGCACGTCCTCGAGCTGAAGGACCGCCTGCGGCTGACGGCCGAGCAGGAGACGCGCATGCGCGTGCTGTTCGAGGCGATGCTGGCCGACGCGCGGCCGCGGGCGGCGCGGCTGGCGGCTGCCGAAGCGCGCCTGCGCCAGATCTTCGTCGAGCGCGCGGCCGACGACACCGCCGTGCGGACGGCCGTTGCCGAGGCAGAGACCGCGCGGGCCGAGGTCCGTCTCGCGCACCTGCTCACGCACCTGCGCACGCGCGACGTGCTGACCGAGGCGCAGCGGCAGACGTATCATCAGCACCGGTGGGGCGCGCCGAAAAATCCCTG
>JBGPZN010000295.1:0-4740 GCA_041493815.1 Methylomirabilia bacterium | reverse complement strand
GGCGACGGGGAACCAGGCGATCCGCCTGGACGCGCCACGCGACGCGCACCATCACCACCAGTATCAAGAGCTGGAAGGAAAGCAGCAGCCAATACGGCACGTTGCTTCCCTGGAAGGCCTCGAAGGGCGGTAGAAACGGTTGTGGCATCCAGCGCTGGACGGCCTGACCCAGCACGCGGGCGGCAAACAAGGCCGAGAGCGACCACGCGCAGGAACCATAGAGCCCAACCCGGCACACGGCCGAAGGCATAACCCCGCGGCGTCCGGGGTGTCAAGGCGGAGGGCTGGCGATCAGACAGTCGCGGGCCGGCCGCTGTGCGCGGAGCGCAAAAACCTCGCCGAAGACCGGGTGCAGGTCCGTCGGGATTCCTTGCTCCAGGCGCTGGAGAATCTGCGCGAGCGCGGCGTCGCCGTCGGCGGGCAGGGCGGGCCAGCGGAGCGTCACGCGGTTGAAGCCGCGCCGCAGCCGGCCGGCGGGAACGTCGAGCGTCGCGCGACTCCAGCGATCGGTCAGCCCGGCCACGCCCACCGGCGTGCCGTTGACGTCCACGCCGACCTCGCCCGTGCGATCGGAGGCCACGGCAGGCAGCCGCGCGGTCAACGTGAGCCGCACGGCCCCGCCGCCGGCGGCGACGAGGCAGAAGTGGCTGGCCGGCCAGCGCGCCCGGTAGAGCGCGCTCGCGTCCTGGCCGAAGCCGCTGCTGCGCTCGTGGCGGTCCATCCGGCGCCAGTGGTACGGCGCGCTCACCAGGTCGACGGTGCCGGCACCCACGCCGTGGTGCCGGAGCAGTTGCGCCTCCACCTCGTCAGTGAGAGGCCGCCCGCACCCCGCGAGCAGGTCACGGATCGCGTCGACGACGTCGGGGTCGAGCCCGTAGTCGTCCACGCCCTCGCGCCCCAGCTCGCTGATCGCGTCGCGCAGGCGCTGGTGCGCCGCCGAGAGTCCCGCCGCGCTCGCCGGCACGGCGCGCGTCGCCGCATAGGCACGGAGCGCGGCCTCGATGGCGGGCGAGGCCTGCAGCGCCGCCGCGAGCCCGTCGCGTGCCAGACGAATACGTGGCCCGGCGCCGAGGTCGGGAGGTTCCCCCCAGTGGGCGGCGTAGAGCGCGGTCAGGAACTTCACGGTCGCCTCGGTGTGGGGCGCCGCCGCCGTGTTCCGCGGCACCCGGGGTCGCGGCGACCGGCTCGAGGTGGACTCGACCAGGCGCCTCACCGCGGTGGCGACCGCCGCCATGGCCACGCCCATGCCCTCGGCGGTGAGGTGGCAGTAGTCGAGGAACAGCCGGCGGCCGGGAATTTCCCCGGCCTCGGTGGCAAGCACGCTCGGGAGATCGACGCAGACGAAGTCGTGCTTGTCGGCGGCCCGTCGAATCGCCTCGCGCACCACGGACGTCGCCGACGGCATCGCGGGGAAGTTGTCCCACGCGCGCGCATCCACGGCGGCGGCGTAGGCCGCGCGGGCGGCGTCCACGCGGCCGAGTTTGGCCAGCGCGTCGCCGAGCAGGCGGTGGGAGGTCGGCGACAGGCCGCCGTCGAGGGCCAGCATCGCGCGCGCGGCCTCCGCGGCGTCGGACCACGCGCCGGTCTCGAGCGCCCCGAGCGCCTTGGCCAGAGCGGCGTGCCAGCGGCCGGCGCCGTCGCCCGGTAGCCACGGCACCGGCCGATCGCGGGGCCAGTCGGCGAGGCTCACCTCGGGCACCACGACCACGAGCGACACGCCCCCGGCGTCCGTCACCCGCGCGATGATCTCCAGCGTGGCCTCGGTATTGGTCCGTGTCCGATCGTCGACGAGTTGCCGCAGGCCGGCCATTCCCGCCGTGCGCAACGCGCCCGCCGCCTCGGCGCAGTCGAGGGCAGTCGCCCCGGGGAACGAGGGCAGGCGCTGCGGCCAGTTGTTGCCGGCGAACACGACCAGGACGTCGGGATCGAGCTGCAGCGCGGCTCCGGCGAGCTCCACGAGCGCCGGCGCCTGCAGATTCACCATCGTGAGGTCGAGGACCTCGTAGATCCCGCGCCCGCGAGCGGCGGTCAGCTGCTCGCCCAGCACGGTGGCCGGCGTCAGCTCGGGCGCGTAGAACCAGCCGGCCGCGGTGGACTCGCCGAGCAGCACGATCCGGAGCGGCAGCAGCGAGCGCTTGGGCTCCAGCCGCGCGTGGGGCGGCCACCAGTCCCGCGTGGCGGCGGCCTCGTCGCGCCCGAAGACGAGCCGGCCGTCCCGCGTGTCGGGCGTCCAGATGCCGATGGGCGCCGGCGTGTCGCCGAGGTACCGCGCGATGATCTCGTCGGCCATCTCCTCGGCGGTGCGCTCGGAGGGCGCGGCGGCGCGGACGAGGTCGAGCAGCGTGGCGGTCGCCTGGCCCTCGGGCGAGAGGAGCCGGCGCGCCTGCTCGTCGCAGGCGGCGCGTCTCGGATCGCGGCCCGGGTCGGCGGCGTCCACGTCCTCAGACGAAGGTGTAGAGGACCGCGCTGATCGCGCGCTCGCGCGCGTGGTCGCTGGCGCGCCGCGCGGCCAAGGCGCGGAGGCTTGCCGGGATCATCACGCGATCGACCACGAAGTCCTCCAGCACCAGCGCGTCGATCTCGGTTCCGGCCACGCACGCGAGCGCGTCGGCGGGCGTGCACACGATCGGCTCGTCGCGGACGTTGAACGACGTGTTGAGCAGGACGGGACATCCGGTGCGCCGCGCGAACGCCCGCAGGAGCGCGGCGAAGCGCGGGGCCGCGGCCGGATCCACCGTCTGCGGTCGCGCCGAGCCGTCCACGTGGGTGACGGCTGGCAGCGCGAGCGGTGAGCGCACCCGGCAGGTCTCCAGCATGAAGGGCGAGGGGTGGTCGAGCTCGAAGTGCCCGGCGGCGTCGGCGAGCAGCACGCTCGGCGCGAAGGGCCGGAACGCCTCGCGACGCTTCACGAGCCGGTTCAGCCGCTCGCGCACGTCGGCGCCGCGTGGATCGGCGAGGAGGCTCCGGGCGCCGAGCGCGCGCGGTCCGAACTCCATCGCGCCGTGGAACCAGGCGACGACCTGGCCGGCGGCCAGCCGATCCACCGTCGCCTCCAGCAGCGCGGCCTCGCGCCCCCGGAAGTCGAGCGCGTCGATCTCGGCGGCGGCGAGCTGGGCGGCGATGGCGTCGGGCGCAAAGCGCGGGCCGAGGTAGACGTGCGCGAGCGGCTCGGTGCTCGGCCGCCGACCGGTGAGCGCGCGATGCGCCAGCGCGGCGGCGCCGACGCAGCCGCCGGAATCGCCGGCCGCCGGCTGCACGAACAGGCGCTCGAAGGGGCCCTCGCGCAGGAGGCGCCCGTTGGCGACGCAGTTCAGGGCCACGCCGCCCGCCATGCACAGATGACTCGAGGGCACGCGCTCGTGCAGGTAGCGGACCTTGTCGAGCAACACCTCCTCCAGGCGGGCCTGCGCGCTGCGCGCCACGTCGTGGTGAAACGCGGTCAGCTCGGCCTCCGGCGCGCGCGGCGGCCCGCCCAGCCGCTCGGCGAGCGCGTCGGCGAACATCCGGGGGCCGGCGACGAAGTCGAAGCAGGCGGGATCGAGCGAGTAGCTCCCGCCCGGAGCATCGCGGACGATCGTGCGCATCACGTCCAGCAGGCGGGGCTCGCCGTACGGCGCCAGCCCCATCACCTTGTACTCGCCGCTGTTCACGCCGAAGCCGAGATAGGCGGTGATCGCGCTGTAGAACAGCCCCAGCGAGTCCGGGAACTCGACCTCCTCGAACAGCGTGAGGTCAGCGCCAGCGCCGCGGCCGTAGGTGGTCGTGGCCCACTCGCCGACGCCGTCGACCGTCAGGACGGCGGCCTCGGGGAAGCCGGAGTAGAAGAACGTGCTGGCGGCGTGGGAGGCGTGGTGCTCGAATGTCTCCAGGCGCCCCTCGAAGCCGAGCACCTCGCGGATCTCGCGCTCGGCGCGGCGCGGATCGAGCCCGGTCCCCGCCTCGGCGCGCCGGCCGGCCCAGAGCTGGCGCGCGAGCTTCTTCACCGGCGACTCGTAGAACGCCACGCAATCGACGTCGGTCACGTCGAGACCGCCGGCCTCGAGGCAGAAACGGAACGCCGCCACCGGCAGGCGCGCGTCGTGCTTGACGCGCGAGAAGCGCTCCTCCTCGGCCGCCGCCACCAGCCGGCCGTCCTGCAGCAGGCCGCAGGCCGACTCGTGGTAGTACGCCGAGATGCCGATGACGTTCACCGCGCTACTGTACAATGACGCGATCAGCGATGGCCGGCGAGTACGCGTTCGTCATGAAGGATCTGCGCAAGGTCGTCCCGCCCAAGCGGGAGATCCTGCGTGGCATCTATCTGTCGTTCTTTCACGGGGCGAAGATCGGCGTGCTCGGCGCCAATGGCGCCGGCAAGTCGTCACTGCTCCGCATCATGGCCGGCGTCGACGAGGATTTCCTCGGCGAGGCGTTCCCCGCCGACGGTCTGCGCATCGGGTACCTGCCGCAGGAGCCCCAGCTCGATGCCGCTCGCGACGTGCGCGGCAACGTCGAGGAGGGCGTGGCCGAGACGCGCGCCTTGCTCACCCGGTTCGAGGAGGTGAGCGCGAAGCTCGGCGAGCCCCTCGACGACGACGAGATGGAGAAGCTCCTCGACGAGCAGGCGCGACTACAAGATAGGATCGACGCGGTCAACGCCTGGGATCTCGACCGCACCGTCGAGCTGGCGATGGACGCGCTGCGGGTGCCGCCGGGCGACGCGGAGGTGGCGAAGATCTCCGGCGGTGAGCGGCGCCGGGT
>JBGPZN010000423.1:0-3404 GCA_041493815.1 Methylomirabilia bacterium | reverse complement strand
GTTGCGGTCACCCTCCTGCCAGACCTCCTGGAGACAAACGAGGTCGGGCCGAAGCTCCTCCAAAGTGTGGGCGATAGCCTCGGCACGGGCCTCCCAGTCCCCGAGCCGCCACCAGAGGTTCCAGGTCACGACCCGCACGCGCGTCGCGACGAGGGGGCCGTATGGGGTCGTAGGATTTCTCGTCATGCTGGTGTACGCCCTTATCAGGGAGTTTAACGAGCTGTGCTAACAGTCGTGACCCTGAGAATACTGCCGAACGGCTCCGTCAACCGGAAGTCAGGTTGGCTCGGCGCGCTTGGCAGTGGCGGGCCCGCAAGGTGTGCCATCTCCGCCGCCGTGCCTCGGCACTATAGCCGCCAGGCTTGGCGTGGACCAGCGGGGGAACCCCTACCCCCGCCGCATGACCGATCAGGCGATAGCGCCCGCACCCCGCAGCGCCGCGAGCGTCGCGCGCTCGTAGCCCAGCAGCCCACCGAGCACCTCATCGGTATGCTGCCCCACCGTCGGCACCGGCCCCACGCGCGCCGGCGTCTTCGACAGCTTCACCGTCGCGCCCGGCAGGTACATCTCCCCCGCCACGGCGTCCTCCATCTTCACCAGCATCTCGCGCTCCCACAGGTGCGGGTCCTTCGCGACCTCGGGAATCGTCCGCACCGGCGCCGCCGGGATCCCGGCCTCGTGCAGGGCTGCGCAGACTTCGTCCATCGTGTGCCCGGCGCACCACGCCTCGATCTTCGCGCGCCGGTCGCCGCCCGGTGAGCTTCCAGCCAGCGGCGTGTCGTCCGCCGGCCCGCCGACGATCTTCATGAGTCGCGCCGCCATCTCGCGCCCCGCGGCGGCGATGACGACCCAGCCGTCCTTCACGCGGTAAGGCGGCCGCCCGCCCTCGCCACCTTCGGCGCCGGTCGAGAGGTAGTACGACGTCGGGATCTCGACCATCGTCAGCGCGGAGTCCAGCAGGCACACGTCGACCAGCTGGCCCTCGCCGGTGCGCTCGCGGTGACGGAGCGCGGCCAGCGCGCCGATCGTTGCGTGCAGCGCGGTGTAGCGGTCGACGACCGACGACGCCGTCCCGACCGGATGGCCCTCGGTCTGGCCGGTCAGCGACATGAGGCCGCCCATCGCCTGGCCGAGCGAGTCGAAGGCCGGGCGATCGCGGTACGGACCGTACTGGCCGAAGCCCGACACCGAGACGAGGATGATGCCGGTGTTCAGCGCGCGCAGCCGCTCGTAGTCGAATCCCATCGCGGCCATCACGCCGGGGCGGAAGTTCTCCAGCACGATGTCGGCCTTCGGCACCAGCGCGGCGAAGACCTCCTTGCCTTTCGCGCTCCGGAGATCGAGGCATATGCTCTTCTTGCCGCGGTTGTAGACGGAGAAGTAGACGCTCTGGCCGCGCACCATCGGCGGGTGGCGGCGCGTCTCCTCGCCGCCGGGCGGCTCGATCTTGATGACCTCGGCGCCGAGGTCCGACAGCAGCATGCCGCCGCGCGGCCCCGCCTGGAACCGCGCCAGCTCCAGGACGCGGACGCCGTCGAGCGCGCCGGTCATTTCGTCGCCCTCACCTTCACGCCCGCCGCCTCCTCCTGCAGCATCCACGGCGACGTCGAGTCCTTGTCGCCCCAGCCGCGCGCGATCGCCTCCATCATGATCTGCTCGGCGACGGCGGCCATGGGCATCGGCACGTCGTACTCGCGGGCCAGCTCGGTGGCCAGGCCGATGTCCTTGCGGGCCAGCTTGAGCGCGAAGCGGACGGTGTCGAACTCGCCCTTGAAGATCACGTTGGGGATCATCTGCGAGAGCATGAGCCCCTGGCCGAAGGACGCGCCGCGGATCGCCTCCAGCAGCGCCTCCGGCTTGACGCCGGCCTTCACGCCGAGCGTGAAGCCCTCGGCCACGAGGCTGCGGGCGGCAATCGAGATCATGTTGTGCACGAGCTTGGCGATCGTCCCCGAGCCGATGGCGCCCATGTAGCCGACCTTGTCGCCGACGGCCTTGAGCACGTCCTTGACCTCGTTGTAGATCGCCTCGTCGCCGCCGACCATCACCTGCAACGTCCCCCGCTGGGCGCCCCACACGCCGCCCGATACCGGCGCGTCGAGCACGTGCACGCCCTTGGCCTTGAAGGCGGCGTGGAGCTTGCGCATCACGGTGGGCGACCCGGTGGAGAGATCGGCGTAGATGGTCCCGGCCACCGCGCCGTGGATGATCCCGTTGGCGCCGAGGGCCACGGCCTCGACCTCCTTGGGGCCGGGCAGGGAGGTCAGGATCAGCTCGCTCTCGCGGGCGACGGCCTGGGGGCTGTCCGCCCACTTGGCGCCGGCCTGCAGGTGGGGCGCCGCGGCCTCGCGCCGGACGTCGTTGACGATGAGGCTGTGGCCGGCCTTGATGAGGTTGAGGGCCATCGGCCCACCCATGTTCCCGAGCCCGATGAATCCGATGCGCATGACAGGCCTCCTGGAGAGTTGCGTGCGCCGTATTATGCGCACCTGCTATCCTCTGGGCCACTGGACGATCAGGCTCTAACCCATGACCGAGGGTAAGGCGATGGCCACTGCAGACATCTCCCACGTCTTCGTCGGTGCGGCGCAGTTGACGGGCGGAACGCTCGGCGGGCTCTTCCGGCAGCGGGTGGGCGACGACCGCTGGGAGCGGCTGACCAAGGGGCTGCCCGATCCCCCGATGATCCAGGCCGTCACCGTGCACCCCGGCAACCCCCAGGTGATCTTCGTCGGGACCCACGACGGCCCCTACCGCAGCGACGACGGCGGCAACACCTTCAAGCGGCCCGACTTCCCGCGCGACCTGCAGGTCTGGTCGATCACGGTGCATCCGACCAGGCCGCGCGTGATCTACGCCGGCACGGCACCCGTCGGCGTCTTCCGCAGCGAGGACGGCGGCGACACCTGGCGGCGGCTCGCGAACGCCGTGCAGCCGGAGAAGCTGAAGATGTCGTTCGCGTGCCGCGTGATGCGCATCGGCATCGAGCCCGGCCAGCCCGACCAGATTCACGCGGCGCTCGAGGTGGGCGGCACCATGCGCAGCCTCGACGGCGGCGAGACGTGGTCCGACGGCAGCGCCGACCTGGTAACGCTGGCCGCCGACAACCTCAACCTCAAGAGCATGATCCAGAGCGACAGCGAGGCCGAGGGCATGCTCGACGCCCACGCACTCGCCGTCAGCAGCGCGGCGCCGGGCAACGTCTTCCTCGCCGTGCGCATGGGGCTGTTCCAGAGCACGGATCGCGGGAAGAGCTGGCGCGACATGGAGGTCGGACGGTTCTCGCCGCTCACATACGGGCGCGACATCCGCGTGTCCCCCCACGACCCGCGCACGCTCTACGCCGCGCTCAGCCCGGCCGCCCGCAGCAAGGATGGCTCGCTCTATCGCAGCACCGACCTCGG
>JBGPZN010000234.1:0-5714 GCA_041493815.1 Methylomirabilia bacterium | reverse complement strand
CGAGGGCGAGCTGGTGCTGACCAACCTGGGCCGGCTCGGCTCGCCGCTGGTGCGCTACCGTACCGGCGACCGCGTGCGGCTGGCGGCGACGCCGTGCGCGTGCGGGCGCACGTTCGCGCGGCTGGAGGGCGGCATCCTCGGTCGGCTCGACGACATGCTCATCGTGCGCGGAGTGAACGTGTTCCCGTCGGCGATCGAGGCCATCGTGCGCCGCTTCCCGGTCGAGGAGTTCCAGATCGAGGTGTTTCGCCACGGCGAGCTGGATGAGGTGCGCGTGCTCGTCGAGGTGGACGGCGGCGCCGACGGCGCCCGCCGCGTGCAGGAAGGGCTGCGGGCCGGGCTCGGCATCCGCCTCGAGGTCGCGCCCGTCGGCGCCGGGAGCCTCCCCCGCTTCGAGCTCAAGGCGCGCCGGGTCGTGCGGCGGTAGATGCTGCACGTGCCTTGACCATCCAGGCGCGCGCCGGATAAGCTCGGCGAAAGTTCACGGCCGACAGGGGCGTCGAGGAAGGTTGGAGGCATGGACACGCCGTTGGAGCTGACGCTGGAGGAGCTGCGGGAGCGCATCCAGGCGGCCGGGGTGACCATCCCCGACCACCGGCTCGGCATGGTGCGCCGGCTGCTGAGCGACGCGCTCGTGCACGTCCGCGCGCTCGACTCGCGCACGATCAAGACGGTCGAGCCCGCGGTGACGTTTGTGCCCGCCGGTGGGGCCCGCCATGAGTGACGCGATCGCCTACGCGACGATCCGCGAGCTCGGCGCGCGCTACCGCACGCGCGAGCTGTCGCCGGTCGAGGTGACGCGCGCCCTGCTGGCGCGAATCGAGAAGCTGGACCCGGTGCTGCACGCCTTCGTCACGCTCACCGCGGATCGCGCGCTGGCCGACGCGCGCGCGGCCGAGGAGGCGCTGCGCCGCGGCGACGCGCGCCCGCTGCTCGGCGTGCCGATCGCCCACAAGGACATCTACCTGACGAAGGGCATCCGGACGACCGGCGGCTCGGCGCTGCTCGCCGACTGGGTCCCTGACCAGGAGTCCACCTGCGGCCGGCGCTGGCAGGAGGCCGGCACCGTGCTGCTCGGCAAGCTCATCACCCACGAGTTCGCCATGGGGCTGCAGTTCCCGGGGCACCGCTTCGCACCCGCGCGCAACCCGTGGAACGTGGCGCACATCCCCGGCGGCTCCAGCAGCGGCTCGGGCGCCGCGCTGGCCGCGGGGCTCGTGCACGGCGCGACGGGCTCGGACACCGGGGGCTCCATCCGGGGGCCGGCCGCGTTCTGCGGCATCGTGGGCCTCAAGCCGACGTACGGCCGCTCGAGCCGGGCCGGCGTCCTCACGCTGTCGTGGACCCTCGACCACACCGGCCCGATGGCGCGCACGGTGGAGGACTGCGCCCTGCTGCTGCAGCCGCTGGCCGGCCACGATCCGCTCGATCCGGCCTCCAGCCGGGCGCCGGTCGACGACTACACGGCGTCCCTCGGCCGCGACGTGCGCGGCGTCCGCATCGGCGTGGTCCGCAACTACTTCTTCGAGGGCATCGACCCCGAGGTCGAGCGCGCGTTCGAGGAGGCGATGGCGACGCTGCGCCGGCTCGGCGCCGACGTGCGCGACGTCACGATCCCCAGCCTGGCGGCCACCCATTCGTTCCTGCTGATCCTGCTGGCCGAGGCCTATGCCTACCACGAGCGCGACCTGCGCGCGCATCCCGAGCTGTACGGCGACGTGCTGCGCGAGCGCTTCCTGGCCGGCGCCCTCGTCACCGCCGCCGAGTACGTGCAGGCGCAGCGCATCCGCAGCCAGATCTGCGACGAGACGGCCGCCGCGCTGGTCGGCGTCGACGTGCTGGCGACACCGACGACGCCGAGGCCGGCCACACCCTTCGCGCAGGCGCACGATCCCGACTTCGGGTTCCCGCGCAGCAACATGCCGCCCTTCAACATCACGGGCTCGCCGACGCTGGCGCTGCCGTGCGGCTTCTCGTCGTCGGGGCTGCCGATCTCGCTCCAGCTCGCCGGCCGGCCGTTCGAGGAGGGGACCGTGCTGCGCGTGGGTCACGCCTACGAGCAGGCGACGCCGTGGCACACGCGCCGGCCGCCGGTGTGAGCCGGGCAGGCTTGGCCTGCGGTATGCTATGCAGAGCGTGCCCATGAAGCCCAAAGTCAAAGTGACGTTCGACGCTCAGACCTTGCTGGCGGCGGTCGGCGAGGGGAGCGCCACGGGGGACTATCAAAAGACCCAGCCGATCTTTGCGCAGGGCGATGATCCGGGCGCTCCATCGGGATGCGGTCTTGGACCAGCTCTTCAACTCCAGCGAGAAGCGGCTGGCCCGCATCCTCCTGTTGCTGGCGAACTTCGGCAAGGAAGGGCGCCCGGAGCCGGTCGTGCCCAAGATCAGTCAGGAGACACTGGCCGAGATGGTGGGCACGACGCGCTCGCGGATCAGCCATTTCATGAACAAGTTCCGGAAACTGGGGTTCGTCCAGTACAATGGCGGCCTGGAGGTGCACAGCTCGCTGCTCCACGTCGTCCTGCACGACTGACGTCGCCGTCCCCCTCCCCTCCCGCGGCCCCGCCGGCGCCGGGGTGAGCAGTTTTGCTCAGATTCGATGTTTCGGCAGGAATAGGCTTCAGGTGAGTTCCCCGGAGGGTGCTTGGTGACTGAGCTCTGGATCGTCCCGCTTGCCGTCGTTGCGCTGATCCAAAGTGCCACCGTTGCGACGTCGGTGTATTTGCACCGCGCGCTGGCGCACCGGTCGCTGGCCGTGCATCCGGTCGCGGACGTGCTCCTGCGGACCGTGCTGTGGCTGACGACCGGACAGAATCGCCGCGAATGGGTCGCGGTCCATCGCAAGCACCACGCCTTCACGGACCGGGAAGGCGACCCCCACAGCCCCCGGCTGCAGGGGTTCTGGCACGTCCAGTTGTTGAACGTCTACTACTACGTGCGGGAGGCGCGAAATCCGCAGACGATCGAGCGGTTCGCGCCCGACGTCCTCCCGGACCGTCTGGAGCGTGCGGTCTTTTCCTGGGGCTGGGTCGGTCTCACGGTGGGCACGACGCTTCTGTGTCTGATCCTCGGCCTCTGGATGGGCCTCGTCGTCGCGCTCGCCCACGCCATTCTCTACGTCTTCGTCCTCGCACCGCTGATCAACGGACTCGGCCACTGGCGGGGCGCCCAGAACTTCGACAACACCGCGCACAACTCGCGGGTGCTCGCGTGGTGGACGGGCGGCGAGAGCCTGCACAACAATCACCACGCCTATCCCCGCTCGCCGAAGTTCAGCGTGCGACGGATCGAGTTCGATCCGTCGTGGCTCGTCATCCGGGCGCTGGCGGCGGTCAAGCTCGTCGTGATCACCGGCACCCCCGCCACGCTCGCGGCGCCGGCGTCACCCGACGGGGCGAGCGATCACCCCGACTCGGCCGGGCCCTATCCCCGGGTGCTCGGAGTGGGGAGTCGACGATGAAAACGGATCATCCACGCGCGATCGACCAGTACATCGACTATTTCGGCAACGGCGCCGGGACGAGGTCCGAAGCGCTCGACACGTGGGGGCGGCCCATCCACGAGCCCCGGGGGGTCGAGCGGAGTGACCTCGTAGCGCGCGACGATCGTCCCCGCTCGTAGCGGCGCGCGTCCCAGCGATCGGGGGCCTTCGGAGGTGACGATGAGCGGGCAGATTCGGCGAACGAGCGGACCGCAGCCACTACGAGAGCAGCCGGACGGGGAGTTCACCTGGACGATTCCCCTCAGCGCCCTCCCCTCGCGCGAGTGGCTGAAGCTCTTCAATTCACCCCGCGAGCCGAGCGAGGTCTGCATGCCGAGCCGCGTCGACTTCCGGGATCGGGGACTGGTGTTCGCCGCGCGCGAGTCGCGGATCAGCGAGTGGATGCAGCACATCGACCAGTGGATCGCGACGGCCAACGAGGGCGTCGCCGAAGCGGCCGAGCGGGGCTCGGGTGCGCTCGAGCGCGAGCAGCGAGGCGTCGACGAGGCGAAGCAGCGGATCTTCGACGCCGACAAGTACCGAAACCTCTGACGGCCCGCCCGGAGTCCAGCCCCGATCACCAGAAGCGCTGAAGGGCTCCCCCCTCTGTTCGGCCCCCGTGATAGTCCTTGACGCCGAGGACGAGAGTAAATATATTATATATAAGACATATAAAAGATAGTTCCGAGACCAGGAGCCCGTGAACGTTGCCATACGAAGCCAAGGTTCTCCTTAGCCTGTCCCAGGCGGCGCTGGACCGGGCGCGAGTCTTGGCGGGACGGGCGACCATCACGCTGAAGCTTCCGGTGAGCCTTCAGATCGTTCTGCGGGCCCTCATCGGGGAGGGGCTGGAGAGCGCGGCCTCACCCCGCTTCCTCGCCGACATCGAGAACCAGGCCAAGGCGGTCCGCCGCCGGCGGCAGGTGGTGGGTCGAACCGGAGCCGACCGGGAGCCCCGCTCGTGAGCTCCGTGCCCGCGGTACGGCGCTCCGAGGATCATCACGCTGGCCGGCGTGGCTCGCGGTCGGATTCGATGCCCGCCCAACCCGAGCACCCGGTCGTGCTCGAGTCCCGGCCCTCGCCGCCCATGACCATGACGCTGCCGGCCGACCTCGCCGTGCGGTCGGTTCGCGACTGGTTGCCGGACCGAGCATGGATGGCGCCCGTCGCCGGCCTGGCGGCCGGCGGCCTGCTCGCGCGCCTGCTGTTCGGGGAGCCTCACCAGCAGGCCAGTGGCATTGGCGTCGGAGAGCTGATGCTTTTCGGCGCCGTCGCCCTCCTCGTCGCGGGGCTCGTGCTTCGTCGGCGCGCGAAGCCGCCGCGCGTGGCCGCGGTGGCCGTCGCTCCGCCGCCGCGGGCCGAGCCGCCGCCCGCTCCCCCCCTGGATCTCGACCGAGGAGTCCACGCCATCCGCCGCGCGGACCGCGGATTCGATCCGGCCCGATTTGCCGGCTACGCGGCGATGATGTTCCGCGACGTGGAGGGCGCCCGCATGGCCCGCGATGCCGGACGCCTGCGCGATCGGCTGACGCCGGAGATGCACGCCGAGCTCTTCGCGTTCTGCGATGGCCTTCGCACGGCCGGTCGATCGGTCCGCTTCGACGAGGTGGATGTCCGTGCCGAGACCACGGAGGCGTGGCAGGACGGCGATCGCGACTACGTGACGGCCTACGTCGCCGGGTCGATGCTCAGCCACACCCGCGAGGATGCGACGGGCCACGTCGTGGAGGGCTCGCGGACCACGCCCACTGCCATCGGGGCGTTCTTGACGTTCACGCGTCCCGCCGGGCTGAACTTCTGGATGCTGTCCATCATCCAGGGCACGTGAGGGACTCGTCGCTTGACGGGTCGCGCGCGGCCGGCTGAGGTCGCCCGGCTCCGAGAGAAGGTCGCCGACCTCGAGCGTCAGCTCGCGGCCGACCCGACGGTCCGGCAGCGTCGTGAGGCCGTGGAGCTGGCGCGCATCGCCCGGTTCCTGACCGCCACCCTCGACATCGCCACGGTGAGCCAGCGGGTCGTCGAGAGCGTGCGCGAATTGTTCGAGGTCTCCGGCGCCGGTCTTCGGCTCCGCGAGCCCGACGGCTCGCTCGTGCTGGTCGCGGCCTCGGCGCGCGATGTGCCCTACATGCCGGTCGGCCACCGGGCGCCGCCCGACTTCACGTTCTACCCGCTCGTCGTCGACTCCGGCCGGCCACTGCAGATCCCGGATCTGCTCGACCAGCCGGCGCTG
>JBGPZN010000309.1:0-4450 GCA_041493815.1 Methylomirabilia bacterium | reverse complement strand
CTGGCCGGGGTCGCCGGCCTCGATCGTGATCGGCTTGCCGGTCTTCTCGGGATCCCCCTTCATGCGCGGGTGCCACACGCGGGCCTCGTAGGCGCCGGGCGGGACGTCGGCCAGGCGCGCCTTGCCGTCCCCGGCGGTCTTGGCGAAGTAGGGCGTCGCCAGCACGTAGACGTAGCCGACCATCCAGTCGTGGATGTTGCAGCCGAGGACCACCACGCCCGGCTTGTCGAAGACCACGGGCGCGGCGGGCGTGCCGATGTAGAGCGGTAGCTCGAAGCGCTTGGCCGATGAGAACGAGTAGACGTGGTGGCGGATGTTGTCGCGGTTGGGAAACGCCACCGGCGTGCCGACGTGCACGGCCAGGATCTGGGGCACGAACGCCTTGTTCTGCTGGTCGATCACGGCCGGCGCCGGGCGCGGTCCGGGCGCGGGGCCGGGCGGCGTGAGCGAGACGACCACCTCGGCGATCGGCTTGCCGCGGTCGTCCTGCACGACGGCCTCGAGGCCCCCCGAGGCCGAGGGCGCGGGCGACAGCGCCGGGGCCAGCAGCGCGATGATCGCCGCCAGGCCGAGCCACGTAAGCCAGCGGGTCATGGGGTCGCGCGGCTCACGGCGGTCGCGGCGGCCCCGGGGCGCAGAGCCAGGACGTCGAAGACGGCGACCGGCTTGGCGAAGCCGCGCAGCACGAGCGGACCGACCGACTTGGTCTCGACGAGAGGCTCGATCTCGGCGAGCGCCTGCTGGCTGACGAGGATCTGGCCGTCGCCCGCCTCCTGGCACAGGCGGGCGCTGAGGTTGGTCACGGTGCCGATGGCCGCGTAGTCGAAGCGCCCCTCGAAGCCGATGCGGCCGATGGTCGCGTAGCCGATGGCGATGCCGGTGCCGAAGCCGAGGGCGTGACCCCGGCGGCGCCAGGTCTGCAGCAGCGAGCCGACCGCGTCGCGCATGGCCACCGCCATCCGCACCGCGCGGGCGGCGGGGTCGGAGCAGGGGACGGGATCGTTGAAGAACACCATGAGCCCGTCACCGGTGAAACGCTCGAGGGTGCCCTCGTACTCGAAGACGAGCGGGCCGATGATCGCGTGGTAGTCCGCGAGCAGCCGCATCACCTCCTCGGGGTCGGCCGCCTCGGCGAACGCCGTGAAGCCGCGCAGGTCGCAGAAGACGACCGTGATCTCGCGGCGGTGCGAGGCCAGCATCGACTCGTCGCCGGCCGACAGCGCGTCGGCGAGGTGCGGGGAGAAGAAGCGCTTGAGCCGCGTGGTGCGCTCCAGCTCGTCGCGCACGCGCTCGTGCTCGCGCAGGCCGCCGACCATCTCGTTGAACGTGGCGGCGAGCTCGCCGAGCTCATCGCGCTGCTGGATGGGCACGGCGGTGGTGAAGTCGCCGGCGGCCACGCGACGGGCGCCGGCGGCCAGCGCCAGCACCGGGCGGCTCACCCGGCGCGCGACGAGCACGGCGCCGAGCAGCGCCAGCAGCACGCCGGCGGCGGCGACGACGAGCAGGATCAGCAGCAGCCGCTGGGACGGCGCCAGCGCCTCGGCGAGCGGCTCCTGGAGGACGACGACGACGTTCTGGCCCAGCGGCTCGATCCGCAGCAGGTGCTCGCCGCTGCCCAGGTGCATCACGCCGGCCTTGCGGCCGACCGGGAGCTGTCGCGCCAGCGCCTCGCGGTCCGCCGCGCCGAGCGTGGAGGCGTGGACGACGTCCCGCCCGTTCTCGCGGGCGACGAACGAGACTTGCAGCCCGCTGAGACGGCGCAGGTCGACGGCGGTCTTGTCGTCGATGGCGAAGCCGGCACCGAGCCAGGCGATCGGCTCGGGCGCCAGCACCGGCACCACCGCGAGCTGGTAGAGGTGCCCGTCGATCGCCACCACGTCCGACGCCCCGCGGCCGGCCTCGGCCTCGGCGATGAGCCGCGGCGCCGGGAAGATCGCCCCGGGCCGGGTGGGCCGCCGGGTGTCCGCGACGACGCCGCCGTCGAGCGAGGCCAGCACGAGGATGTCGGCGTCCACGCGGCGGCGGTGATTCTCGAGCACCGACGCCGTCGTCGCGTGATCGGCGGTGGCCACCGCCGTCTTCAGCGCGAAGTCGCCGGAGAGCAGCCGGGTCGCGGCCACCAGCTGCTGGCTGCGGACCTCGAGCTGCCGGGCGAACAGCGTGCTGGCCAGCCGCAGCTCCTCCTCGACGGCGCGGCGGGCGCTGGCGCGCACGAAGGCGCCGACGACGACGTAGCCGGTGGCCTGGATCACCACGAACAGCCCGAGGAACACCACCACGAGGCGGCTTCGGAAGCTGCGAAAGCGCATCTACAGCTTCGGGATGCGCAGTGTCTTGCTGATCATCAGCGAGCCGGAGATCCCCCACAGCACCGCCAGCGGATGCAGCTTTCCGGGCCCCAGCTCGAGGGCGCCGAACGGGAGCCCGTCGCCGACGTGCCCGAACCACACGGACACGGCGAGGATGCCGACCAGGAAGAGACTCGACGGGATCGGCGTGCCCTCGAAGTGCGTCACCTTGGCCTCGCCCGCGGAGAGCTGTTCGGCCGTGATGTTGAAGCGGGCCAGGCGGCTGACGCCGCAGGCGAGGAAGTAGACCAGGATGACGATGTCCCAGAAGCCCTTCATGCCCGCGCCGTACGCGATGGCGGCCGGCGCGACGCCGAACGAGATCACGTCGGCCAGCGAGTCGAGCTCGCGCCCCATCGGCGAGTGCCGCATGCGCCAGCGCGCCACCTTGCCGTCCAGCACGTCGAAGACGAGCGCCCACGGCAGGAGCGCCGCCGCCGCCAGGAGGCGGCGTATGTCGCGCGTGTCCAGGTACGCCATGACCGCGAAGACCGACAGCAGCCCGCACGCCGCGTTGGCCAGCGTCAGGAAGTCCGCCAGGTGGAACCCGCGGATCATCGACAGGTGCCGGCGACCGGCGAACGGCCCCATGAGCGCCCTCAGCTGCATTCCAATGGCTATGCCTTCCTCCTTGCCTCCGCGGGCAGGCTCCACTACTGTGAGCGACAGTATGTACCTGTCGCACTTCGGATTCACGGAGTGGCCGTTCTCCAACACCCCGGACCCGCGCTTCGTCTACCTGAGCCCGCGCCACGAGGAGGCGCTGGCCCATCTGCTCTACGGCGTGCGCGAGCGGGGTGGCTTCGTGCAGCTCACCGGCGAGGTGGGCACGGGCAAGACCACCACCTGCCGCTACCTGCTCTCGCAGCTTCCCGAGGGCGTGGACGTCGCGCTCGTCCTCAACCCGATGCTGACGCCGGAGGAGCTGCTGGCCACCGTGTGCGACGAGCTGCGCGCAGCGTATCCGCCCCAGGCGCGCACGCGCAAGGCGTTCGTCGACGCGCTCTACCAGCACCTGCTGGCGGCGCACGCGCGGGGGCGCCGCACCGTGCTGATCATCGACGAAGCGCAGAATCTCAGCGAGGGCGCGCTCGAGCAGCTCCGCCTGCTCACCAATCTCGAGACCGCCACCGACAAGCTGCTGCAGATCATCCTGATCGGCCAGCCGGAGCTCACCGCGCTGCTCGCGCGCACGCAGCTTCGCCAGGTCGCGCAGCGGATCACCGCGCGCTACCACCTGCTGCCGTTCGCCGAGCGCGACACCCGGGCGTATATCGGGCGCCGCCTGCAGATCGTCGGGCAAGGGCTCAACGTCTTCGACCCCTCGGCGGTGCTGGCGGCGCATCGGGCCTCGCGCGGCGTCCCCCGGCTCGTCAACGTGATCTGCGACCGGGCGCTGCTCGGCGCCTTCGCCGAGGGCGCGCGCACCGTCAGCGCGCGCACGGTGCGGCGCGCGGCGCGCGAGGTGGCGGGCGAGGGCGCGCGCCCGCGCCGCCGGCCGCGGGCCGGCGTGGTCATCGCCGCCACGCTGGCGGTCCTCGTCGTCGCCGCGGGTGTCGCGGAACGGGCCGGAGTCTGGCGCCTGCCGTCGCTGCGCGTGCTGCGCAACGTGCGGCTCACGGCGACGCCCGAGGTCGCGCCGCCGCGGATGGCGGCGCTCACGCCCGGCGTCGATGCGCCCCCGGGCACCGCCTCCGTCGCTGCCGCGTCCGCCTCCACCTCGCCGATGGCCGGACTTCCGCCGCGACCGGTGTCGGACCTCGCCACGCAGCTGGCCGCGGTGGGCCCGCCGCTGGATCAGGCGACGGCGCTCGCGCGGGTGCTCGCGCGCTGGGGCGTGACCGTGTCGCCGGGCGAGGATCCGTGCCGCGCGGCCGCGCGGGCCGGGCTCGAGTGCTACGACGGGCGCGGCACCTGGACGGTGGTGCGGCGGCTCGGGGTTCCCGTGACGGTCAAGCTGGTCACCGCCGACGGCGCGCGGTCCTACGCGCCGGTGACGGCGCTCGACGGTGATCTGGTCACGCTACAGCTCGGCGAGCGCCTGGCGACCCTGCCGCTGGCCGCGGTGGACAAGCTGTGGGATGGCACCTTCTCGGTCGTCT
>JBGPZN010000068.1:0-10870 GCA_041493815.1 Methylomirabilia bacterium | reverse complement strand
GGTGCCGCTGCGCCATTGGCTGCGCGGAGAGCTGCGCGACCTCGTCGACGCCGCGTTGACGTCGGCGGCGGCCCGGGCGCGCGGGTTGTTCCAGCCGGCAGCGGTGGCGCGCCTGCTCCACGAGCAGCGGACCGGATCCCACGATCACAGCCGGGCGCTGTGGACCCTGCTGTGCCTGCAGTTGTGGCTCGACAACGTCCTCGATGCGCCTGCTGCTGCTCACGATTGATTTCCCGCCCGCGCGGGGTGGCGTCCAGCAGCTGCTGGCGCAGCTCGCGGCGGGGCTCGCGCGCACGTGGCAGATCACCGTCGTGACGCCGGCCACGCCCGGGGACGCCGCGTGGGACGCTGCCCAGCCCTACGCGGTGATCCGGTCGCGGCCGCTGGCGGGGGGCCGTCCGGCGCTGGCCGCCCTGCAGGTGCGCGCGTTCGTCGAGCTGCTGCGCCGGCGCCCGCACGTGATCGTGTGCGGCCACGTGCTGCTCGGTCCGCTCTGCCGCCTCGTGAGCGTGGTGTTCGGCGTGCCGTACGTGGCGATGGCCTACGCGTACGAGTTCAGGGCGCCTCGCATGCGGCCGATCGCCCGGCTCGCGCTGCGCGGCGCCCGCCGCGTCGTGACGATCAGCGAGTTCGGTCGCCGGGCCGTGGAGGCGTACGGGATCGCGCCGGACACCGTCGACGTCATCCACCCGGGTGCGGCCGTCGGCACCGCGGGCCCGCCGGACGCGGCGCTGGCGGAGCCGGCCGAGGCCCGCGTCCTGCTCTCCGTCGGCCGTCTCGTCGACGCCTACAAGGGGCACGACATGGTCATCCGGGCGATGCCGCTGATCCTGGTCCGGGAGCCGAACGCCCGCTACGTCGTCGTCGGCGACGGCCCGCGGCGGCAGTATCTCGATCGGCTGGCGGCCTCGCTGAGCGTGTCGCACGCCGTGCGGTTCGTCGGCCAGGTCTCCGACGCCGAGGTGGACGCTTGGTATCGGCGCTGCGACGTGTTCGTGCTCGCCGGCCGGGAGAGCGGGGTCAGCGGCGGCGCCGAGGGGTACGGCATCGTGTTCGTGGAGGCCAATCTTCGCGGCAAGCCGGTCGTCGGCGGGCGCTCGGGCGGGATCCCCGATGCGGTCGTCGACGGCGAGACCGGAATCCTCGTCGATCCGCTGGATGCCGCCGACATCGCGGACGCGATCACGCGCCTGCTCGGCGAGCCGGGCCTGGCCGCCCGGCTCGGCGACGCCGGCCGACGCCGGGCGCTCGACGAGCTGGCGTGGCCGCGCTACACGGAGCGATTCGCCCGGATCCTGGCCCAGGTCGCCGCCCGGTGACGGGACCGCGGCGCATCCTGTACCTCAGCCCCACCGCCCAGCTCGGCGGCGCCGAGCACAGTCTCCTCGATCTCGCCGCCGGCCTCGATCGGCGGCGCTACGACCCGCGCCTGCTCTGCCTGGGCGCCGGCCCGCTCGTCGGCGAGGCGTCACGGCGGGGCGTGAGCACCGAGGTCGTTACCGCCCCGGCGGCGTTCGTGCGGACGAGCGTGCGCGGCGCGCCGAGCTCCACCCTGACGCTCCTCGGCGGCCTGCTGCGGGCGATGCCGACCTTCGTGGCCGTTCGCCGGGCGGCCCGGCGGGTGTCACCGCTGCTCGTGCACAGCAACGGCAACAAGACGCACGCGCTCTCGGTCCCGCTCGCGCTCGGCGCCGCGCCGGTCGTCTGGCACGTGCGCGACTTCCTGCCGGGCCGCCGCCTGGAGCGACTCCTGGTGCGGATCGCGAACGCCTCGGTCGGGGCGATCATCGCCAACTCGTCGGCGGTCGCGGCGCACCTGGCGGGGCTGGGCGCGCGGCCCGGGCTCGTGCACGCGATCCCCAACGGCATCGACCTCGAACGCTTCGGGCCCCAGGGCCCGCGCGCCGACCTTCGCGCGACATTCGGGTGGCCCAAGGAGACGCGCCTGGTCGGCATGGTCGGCGTGCTGGCGCGCTGGAAGGGGCAGGAGGTGTTCCTGAGGGCGGCGCGCGAGATCGCCGCCCGCGCGCCCGAGGTCCGCTTCGTGATCGTCGGGGCCGAGATCTATCGTACGAGCGGCCACGGCGACTTCGAGCCGCGCCTGCGAGGCCTGGCCCACGAGCTGCGGCTGGACGGCGTGCTCGCGTTCGCCGGCCATCGCGACGACGTGCCCGAGGTGCTGCGCGGCCTGGACGTGGTCGTGCACGCCTCGATCGAGCCCGAGCCGTTCGGCCGGGTGATCGCCGAGGCGATGGCGTGCGAGCGCCCGATCGTGTGGGCCCGCGGTGGCGGCGCCGACGAGGTCGTGGGTGACACGCCCCTGGCGGCGCTCGGCGTTCCCCGCGCCGATCCCGTGAGCCTGGCCGCGGCCGTCGAGCGCGTCCTGGCCGCGCCCGACGAGGCCCGCGGGTGGGCGGGCGAGGGCCGGCGCCGCATCGTGGAGCGCTTCAGCGTCCGCCGCCACGTGGAGCGCGTCCAGGACGTGTACGCGCGGGTGACGGCGGGCCGCCCGTGAGGGTCCTGCACGCGGGGAAGTTCTATCCGCCCGTCCGCGGCGGCATGGAGACCGTGCTGGCGGCGCTGTGCGAGGGCACCGCGCAGCGCTGGCAGGTCCGCGCCGTCGTCGCTCACCAGGGCGCGCGCACGACGCGCGAGCGGCTGGGCGGCGTCGAGGTGGTCCGGGTGGGAACTCTGGCGCGGGCGCTGTCGGTGTCGCTGAGCCCCGGGCTGGCCCGCGAGCTGTGGCGCGAGCGCGTCGAGTGCGTCGTCCTGCACGAGCCGAATCCGCCGGCCGGCACGCTGCTCGCGCTGGGCACGCCGGCGCCGCGGCTGATCGTGTGGCACCACAGCGACATCGTCCGCCCGGCGTGGGCGAACGCGACGTACGGCCGCGTGCAGCGCGCGCTCTACCGCCGCGCCGACTGCGTGATCGTGGCGGCGCCACCGATGGCGCAGAGCCCCCCGGTGGCTGGTACCGCGCGCAGGATCGAGGTCGTGCCGTACGGCGTCGCGCTCGAGCCGCTGCTCACGGGCGGGGCCCCGCTGAACGGACACCTGGCCGGCGCGCTTGCCCGCCTGCCGTCTCCGCGCGTGCTCTTCGTCGGGCGGCTCGTCTACTACAAGGGGCTCGCGGTGCTGCTCGAGGCCATGGCCGCCGGTGACGCGAGCCTGGTGATCGCCGGCGAGGGGCCGCTGGAGGGCGCGCTGCGCGCGCGCGTCACGGCGCTGGGGATGGCGAGCCGCGTCGTCTTCCTGACCGGCCTCGCGGACGAGGCGATCCGGCAGCTCTACCGGGCGTGCGACGTCTTCGTTTTGCCGTCGACCGAGCGGACCGAAGCGTTCGGGCTCGTGCAGGTCGAGGCGATGGCGAGCGGCCTGCCGGTGGTCAGCACCGATCTGCCGACCGGCGTGCCATGGGTCAACGAGCACGGCGTCACCGGGCTCGTGGTCCCGCCGGCCGACGCCTTCGCCCTCGCCGGCGGCCTGCGTCGCCTGCTCGGCGATCCGGCGTTGCGGGCCACGCTGGGGCAGGCGGGACGCCGTCGCGCCGTGGAGCGCTTCGCCCAGCGGCGCATGGTCGACCGCTTCGTCGAGATCGTGGAGTCCGTCACCGGTGTCGGCGGCTAAGCGCGTCTTCGACGTGGCGCTCGCGGGCGCCGGGCTCGGCCTGTCGTGGCCGCTGGGGCTGGTCATCGCCGCGCTCGTCAAGCTCGAGGACGGCGGGCCCGTCTTCTATGCCCAGCCCCGCGTGGGGCGGCACGGGGTCCGGTTCCGGGGCTGGAAGTTCCGCTCGATGCGGGCCGACGCCGACGCGCGCTTCGGCCCTCGGCAAGCGCGGCCGGACGACGCGCGGGTGACGCGCGTCGGGCGCGTCCTGCGCGCCACTGCCATGGACGAGCTGCCGCAGCTGTGGAACATCCTGCGCGGCGACATGAGCTTCGTGGGCCCCCGCGCACTCATGCCCGACGAGATCGAGATCGGCGGCCGCGACGCCCGCGTCGCGATCGAGACGATCCCCGGCTACGAGGTGCGCCATCGCGTGCGGCCCGGGCTCACCGGCATCGCCCAGATCTACGCCGCGCGGGACGTCCCGCGCCGGCAGAAGTTTCGCTACGACCTCCTCTACATCCGACGGCGCAGCTTCGCGCTGGACCTGCGTCTCATCGCGCTGTCGTTCTGGATCACGCTGCGCGGCACCTGGGAGCGTCGCGGCGCGAAGTTCTGAGCAGCGTAGCCCGAGAAAATTGGGGCGCGCCGAAACCGGCCCGTATAATCGCGCCGTGATCGACGTCGCCGTCGTCGGCGGAGGGCCGGCGGGGCTGCTGACGGCGGCCCGGCTCGCCGGCGCCGGCCTCGACGTCGTGCTCTTCGAGGAGCATGCCCGGATCGGCGAGCCCACGCATTGCAGCGGGATCGTCTCGCTGGAGACCGCGGAGCTCGCCAAGATTCCCGACGATCTCGTGCTCGCGCACTTGCGGAGCGCGCGCCTGCACGGCCCCCGTGGTAGCCAGGCGCGTCACGAGTGGGCGCCCGCCGGCGAGGCGATCCTGGCCATCGACCGCGCCGGGTTCGACCGCAGTCTCGCCGCCCAGGCGCGCGGGGCCGGGGCCGTCGTGAGGACCGGCACGCCCGTGCGGGACGTCGAGATCGCCGCTGACGGCGTGACGCTGCAGACGCCCGGTGACCTCGTGCGGGCCCGCGCCTGCGTGCTCGCGTGCGGCGTGTCCTACCGGTTCCAGCGGCAGCTCGGCCTCGGGCTGCCTGCCCAGGCCGTGCACACCGCCCAGACGGAGGTCGATGCGGTGCCCGGCGAGCTCGTCGAGCTGTACTTCGGCCGCGAGGTCGCGCCGAACGGGTTCCTGTGGACGGTGCCGATCGCGCGCGACGGCCGGGCGCGCCTGAAGATCGGCGTGATGGCGACCGGCGACGCCGGTGCGTATCTGCAGACCTTCCTCGACCGACCCGAGATCCGGGCCCGGCTGCTCGGGGCGCCGAGCCCGCCGATCCGCCGCCTGCTGCCCCTCAAGCCCATCGCCAAGACGTACGCGGACCGCGTGCTGGTGGTCGGCGACGCCGGCGGCTTCACCAAGCCCACCACGGGGGGCGGCGTCTTCTACAGCCTGCTCACCGCGTCGCTCGCCGCCGAGGCGCTGGTGGAGGCGTTCAACGCCGGCCGGCTCGACGAGGCGTTCCTGGCGCGCTACGAGCGTCGCTGGCAGGAGCGGCTGGGGGCTGATCTGAGAGCCGGGGACTGGCTGCGCCAGCTCGTGCGCCGGTGCACGGATGCCGAGATCGATCGGCTGGTGCGCGCGTTCGCCTCCGAAGGGCTGCAGACCCTCGTGCGCCGCACGGCCCGCTTCAACTGGCACCGCGAGCTGATCCTGGCCCTCGGCCGCCAGCCGACGATCACCGCGCTGCTCTTCCGCACGCTGTTTCGCTAAGAAGGTGGGGGGCCCCGACGCTCGTCACGCCCCGGCCAAGCCGGGGCGCTCCTCGACAATGCGATTCGCGTGTCAGCCGAACAGGCCGTAGCGCAGCGTGCACCACACGCCGCGCACGCCGTCCTTCCAGGTGATCTTCTTGCCCTCGGCGTAGGTGCGGCCGTGGTAGGAGATCGGGACCTCGTAGACGCGCCAGCCGCCCCGCGCAACCTTGGACGTGATCTCGGCCTCGAACCCGAACCGATTCTCGCGCAGGTCGATCTGGCTCAGCACCTCCGCCCGGAAGACCTTGTAGCAGGTCCACACGTCCGACAGGTTCAGGTTGGTCAGGACGTTCGAGAGCGTGGTGAGCGCGCGGTTGCCGACGGAGTGCCAGAAGAGCAGGACGCGATGCGGCCCGCCCAGGAACCGTGAGCCGAAGACGACGTCGGCCACGCCCCGCTCGATCGGCGCCAATAGGACCGGGTAGTCGGCGGGGTCGTACTCGAGGTCGGCGTCCTGGACGATGATCACCTCGCCGCGGGCGGCTCGAAAGCCGCGGCGCAGCGCCGCGCCCTTGCCGCGGTTGCGCTCCTGCAGGAGCACACGCAGCGGGCCGTCCGGTGTCTGCAGGCCCGCGAGCAGCTCGCGGGTGCCGTCGGTGGAGCCGTCGTCCACCACGATGATTTCCTTGTCCACGCCGACCGCGTGCACCCGCTTGAGCAGCGTCTCGATCGTGGCGCGCTCGTTGTAGACGGGAATCACGACCGACAGCCACGGCGCGCCGGCGGGGCGGGTCGTCATGTCCTGATTATCCGCTAGAATCCCGCGGGGAGGCATCGACTACCGATGGGGCGAACGTCCTGGTCGGGCGCGCCGGGGGTCGTGCTCGGCGTGCTGACCGCGCTCAACGGCCTCAACTACCTCGATCGCTACGTGGCGGCCGCCACGCTGCCGCTCATTCTCAGCGGACTCGGCATCACCGACGCCCAGGGCGGGCTGCTGCAGTCGCTGTTCATCGTGAGCTACTCGCTGGTGTGCCCGCTGGCCGGTTGGGTCGGCGACCGGCAGCCCCGACTTCGGCTGGCGGCCGCCGGCGTCTTCGTCTGGAGCGCGGCCACCGTTGCCTCGGGCCTGGCGCCCACGTATGCCTGGCTGCTCCTGGCGCGCGCGGTGATCGGCGCCGGCGAGGCCAGCTACGCCGTCGTCACGCCCTCGCTGCTGTCCGATTGCTATGCGGCCGAGCGCCGAGCGCGCGTGCTCGGGGTCTTCTACGCGGCGATCCCGGTGGGCAGCGCGCTGGGCTACATCCTCGGTGGCGTGATTGGAGAGGCGTACGGGTGGCGCGCCGCCTTCTTCATCGCCGGCGCGCCCGGCGCCGTGCTGGCGTTCGTCCTGTTGTTGCTGGCGGAGCCGCGACGCGGCGCGATGGATCCAGCGAGCGCCGCCCCGCCGGCGCCGCGGGGACTCGGGGCCACGTTGCGGGCGCTGCTCAGCCGCCGCAGCTACATCGTCAACACGGCGGCGCAGATCATCTACACGTTCGCCATGGGCGGCCTCGCGACGTGGATGCCGACGTACTTCGTGCGCGCTCGCGGGATCCCGCTGGCGACCGCCGCGGCGACCTTCGGCCTGGTGCTGGTGGTGGCCGGGTTCGCCGGCACGCTGCTCGGGGGCCGCATCGCCAGCGCGGTGGCCAAGCGCCGGCCCGGCGCCGACTTCACGGTGTCGGGCTGGTCGCTGGTCGCCTCGATCGTGTTCACGGTGCCGGCCGTGCTCGCCCCGCAGCCCATGGTGTTCTGGCCGGCGATGTTCGTCACGCTCGTGCTGCTCTTCGTGAACATCGGGCCGCTGAACGCCGCCATGGCCAACGTGCTGCCCGCCGAGCTGCGCGCGAGCGGCTTCGCGCTGACGACGATGCTCATGCACCTGTTCGGCGACGCGGCCTCGCCGTGGCTCATCGGGGAGGTGTCGGATCGGATCGGGCTCGAGATCCCGGTGCTCGTGACCGGCTGCCTGCTGACGGTCGCGGGGGCCGTGCTGCTGTGCGGTCAGCGCACGCTGGTGGTCGATCTACGGCGTTAGCGCGCGGGCGTGCTCGCGATAGCGCGCGGGCACCTTCTCCAGGCTGTCCGTCCACGTCGTCACACCCCGCTCGTCGGTCCAGCGATAGAGCGAGGCGGCCGGCGACGGCGCGGGGCGCGGTCCGGGGTCAGGGGCCGCCGCCAGCGGGCCCGGCGGTGCCGAGGGCGGCGGCGGAGGCGCGGCTGGCGGGTTGGGGATCCAGACCCATGCGTAGGGCGAGTACACGCCATCTCCGCGGAGCTCGTAACGGCCCGTCGAGAACTCGACGACCCTGGGCACGGAGGGCGGCGGGGCGGCGTACACCGGCGACGGCGCCGCGTAGACCGGGGGGGCAACCGCGTATGGCGCCGCCAGGAGGGGGGGCACCACGACGACCGACGGCGCCAGGAACACGGGGAAGGCCCGTCGATGGCCGAAGCCGTGACGCGGATGTCGGTCGAAGCGCCGCGAACCGTGGAAGTCGCCTCGGACGGCACCGTGCCGGTCGTCCGCGGCGGCCGTAGACGGGGCCGCGGCCAGCGAGAGCGCGATCACGAGGGTGAGTGCGAGGGCCCTCATCATGGTCTTTTACGGCCCCGAGCATAAGCGCGGATGGTCCCCGGATCAAGTGTCAGGCCGACACGCAGTGTCACTATGCCGTCACCAGAGGTTTCGGCGCATAGATTCCACTGCGTTAGAGATCGCAGTTTTCCAAGCATCTGACGTCTGGTCCGTCTCTTGCCAGTGGTGGACTCGGGGAGACCAGCCCGTGATTGAAGAGACGTCCGCTCCAGGGATCGAGGATTCCGTCCGCGTCTACCTGCGTCAGATGGGGCAAGTGCCCCTGCTCACGCCCCAGCGTGAGGTGGAGCTGGCCAGACGCATCGAGGCCGGCCGCGAGCAGGTGATCCTCGCGGTGCTCGGCACCGAGGCCGGACGCGCAGGGTTCAAGGCCCTCGGCGCCCGCGTCGGGCGTCACGAAGTCGGCGTGGACACTGCTGTCGACCTCATGGACCCGGAGATCAGCGACGTCGAGCGGCGGGCGCTGGCCCGGCGGGTGGGCCGCGCCGTCACCTCGGTCCTGAAATCGTTCGAGGCGCGCGATAGCCTCCGCCGGCGGGCGCGCCGCCCGCGCAGCCGCGGGCGGGCGCGGCTGGAGGCCGAGGTGAAGAAGCAGGAGCAGCAGGTGCTGACGCGGCTGCGGAGCCTGCGCATCAGCTACGACGTGTTCGACAGCGAGGGCGAGCAAGGCGGCCTGGCCCAGGCGCTCACGGTGGCGGCGACCAATGGCCACGCGGCCCGGCTGCGGCCCGTGCTGGAGCGCATCCACCGGGCTCGTGTTGACGCCGCCGAGGCCAAGAACCGGATGGCCGAAGCCAACCTTCGCCTGGTGGTCTCGATCGCCAAGCGGCACATCAACCGCGGGCTGCCCCTGCTCGACCTCGTGCAGGAGGGCAATATCGGCCTGCTGCGCGCGGTCGACAAGTTCGAGTACCGCCGCGGGTACAAGTTCTCGACCTACGCGACGTGGTGGGTGCGCCAGTCGATCAGCCGGGCCATCGCCGATCAGGCACGGACGATCCGGCTGCCCGTGCACATGATCGAGCGCATCAACCGTCTCCTGAAGGCCTCGCGCCAGCTCGTCCAGGAGCTCGGCCGAGAGCCGTCCGTCGAGGAGATCGCCACGCGGGTGCAGATGCAGGTGGACATGGTCCGCGCCGCGCTGTCGGTGGTCGTCGAGCCGATCTCGCTGGAGACGCCGGTCGGCGACGACGAGGACTGCGCGATCGGCGACTTCATCGAGGATCGCCAGACGGCCTCGCCATTCGAGACGGCCCTGGGCTCGCAGCGGCGGGCCCGCACGCTGGCCCTGCTCGACACGCTCAAGCCCCGGGAGGCGCGTGTGCTGAGCCTGCGCTACGGTCTCGGCGACGGCTACGACTGGACGCTCGAAGAGGTCGGCCAGGAGTTCCGGGTGACGCGCGAGCGCATCCGGCAGATCGAGGCCAAGGCCCTCAAGCGCATGCGCCATCCATCGCGCACGGACAAGCTCAAGGTCTACGCCGACGCCTAATGTAGCGTCGGCGACTTGAATTCGCGGGCCGATCTGCGTTAGACGTGGGCCTCGTGCCCACGGCCCTGGACGGCCTCACCGTGCTCGACCTCGCGACCTTCGTGGCCGCGCCCTTCTGTTGCACCCTGCTCGGCGAGTTCGGGGCCGAGGTCATCAAGGTCGAACAGCCGGATCGCGGCGACGACCTCCGCCGGCTCGGCACGCCGGCCCGCCCGGGGTTGTCCTACTGGTGGCTCGTCGAATCCCGCAACAAGAAGTCGATCACCTGCAATCTCCGCGAGCCCGAGGGGCAGGCGCTCGTCACGCGCCTGGCCGGCGGCGCCGACGTGCTCGCCGAGAACTTCCGCCCGGGGACGATGGAACGCTGGGGCCTGGGCTGGGACGATCTGCGCGCGGTGAACGCGCGGCTGGTGATGGTACGCATCTCCGCCTTCGGCCAGACGGGCCCGTACCGCGAGCGTCCGGGCTTCGGCCGCATCGCGGCGGCGATGGGCGGCCTCTCCTATCTGTCGGGCTACCCCGACCGACCCCCGGTGACGCCGGGCACCCCGACGATCCCCGACTATCTCGCCGGGGCGCTCGGCGCCTTCGGGGCCCTGGTGGCGCTGGAGCACCGGCAGCGCTCCGGCGAGGGGCAGGTGGTGGACGTCGGGCTCTACGAGCCCATGCTACGGATGCTCGACGAGCTGATCCCCGTCTACGCCGCTACCGGCTACGTGCGCGAGCGCATCGGCTCCGGCACCGAGTACGTCGTGCCCCACAACCACTACCGCGCGCGTGACGGCCGCTGGGTGGCGATCGCGTGCACCAACGATCGGATGTTCGAGCGGCTCGCCGCCGCGATGGATCATCCCGGGCTGGCCGCGGAGTTCCCGACGATGGCCGCACGCCTGCAGCGGCGGGCGGACCTCGACGCCATGGTCCAGACGTGGGTGGGGGCGGCGGACGCGCGCGAGGTGCTGGCCCGGCTCGCCGCCGCCGAGGTGCCGTGCGGGCCGGTGGCCAGCGCGCGAGATCTCTTCGAGGATCCGCAGATACGGGCGCGCGAGAACATCCTCGAGATGCCGAGCCCGCTTGGCGGCTTGCTGTCGATGGTCGGGATCGTGCCGCGGCTCACCGCGAGCCCGGGACGCGTCGAGAGCGCCGGTCCGGTCGCCGTCGGCGCCCACAACGAGGAGATCTACTGCGGCCGACTCGGTCTGACCCGCGACGAGCTGCGGGCGCTCGCCCAGCGTGGTGTGGTTTAGCGCGAGACGAGCCGGCCGCGCGTCGCCGCCACCGCGAGGGAGCGGCCGAAGGCGGCGGCCACCGC
>JBGPZN010000624.1:0-2134 GCA_041493815.1 Methylomirabilia bacterium | reverse complement strand
GCGGCGGGCGGCCCATCTCCTGGAGGGCGGGAAGTGGGCCCTGCCCGGCGGCTTCCTCGACCTGAACGAGACGCTGGCGGAGGGCGTGCTCCGCGAGCTCCACGAGGAAACCGGCTGGACCGGGCGCGTCGTGGGGCTGCTTCGCATCAACTCCCGGCCGGACCGCCCCCACGAGGACCGCCAGAACGTGGCGTTCGACCTCGTGGTCGCGCCCGGCGTTCAGACCGGCGAACCGGACGCCGAATCGTCGGCCGTCGCCTGGATCCCGATCGAGCAGCTGCCGCCCCTGGACACTCTGGCCTTTGATCACGGCGATACGGTGCGGGCCTTTCTCTCGTGCCGTGGGGGGCTTCCCACGGCCCCGGTCCTGATCTGATGCAGACAGGCGGTCGCCTGGAACCGCGGGAACCCGGCGATCCACGCCGGAGCCCGGCCGCCGGATCGTCCCGGCCCTACCGGTGGGTGACGAACGCCGTGGCGGGCCCCGCTGGACTCAGACCGAGATCTCGATCCAGGCGCGGCGGGGTGCGCGTCCGGTGAGGCGCGAGAAGAGATCGAGTATGCGGAACTGCCAGCCATACTTGGCCCGCAGCGCCGCATGCGCCCGCGCGATCACCGTCGGGTCATCGAAGACACGCGCCGTGGCATCGCGCCACGCACCCTCCACCCGCCCGCGCGTATCGCAGGGCGCCACCCGCGCCTTCGAGGAGCTCCGCAGGCGCTTGACCTTGCCCGCGTCGCCCGCCGTGAACACGTAGAGGCGATCGCCGACGGCGGCGAACCACACGGGCGTCGCGACCTCGCGGCCATCGCGGCGGAACGTCGCCAGGCTCACGTAGTGGTGGCGATCGAGGTCGGCGGCGGAACCCACGCTAGTACCCGCGCGTCCGGTCCACGACGTTGAGGAGTGGCGCGCCCGCCAGGTAGCGCCGCAGGTTCTCGGCGAACAAGTCGGTGCACTTGTCGTCGTAGCTCGGCAGGAACCCGGAGACGTGAGGCGAGACGATCACGTTGTCGAGCGCGTAGAGCGGATGGCCGGCCGCCGGCGGCTCCTGGGCGAAGACGTCGATGGCCGCGCCGGCGATACGCCGCTCACGCAGGGCCTGCACCAGCGCCGCTTCGTCCACGCTGGCGCCGCGACCGACGTTGACGAAGTAGGCCGACGGTTTCATCAGCCTCAGCTCACGCTCCCCGATCAGCCGTCGGGTCTGGGTCGTCAGCGGTGCGCAGTTGACGACGACGTCCGACCGGCTCAGCAGCTGCGGCAGCTCGTCCTGGCCGAGCCAGGCGTCGGGCAGCAGCCCTTCCGGGTCGCCGGTGCCGGGCAGCGTGCATCCGGTGTCCTTGTGCTGCGCGGGATCGCGTTTGCAGGCCAGCACGGTCATGGCGAACGCGGCCTTGGCCATGCGCGCCAGCTCGCGCCCGATGCTGCCGTAGCCGATGATGCCGAGCGTGGCGCCACGGACCTCGCTCGGCACGAAGATCGGCCAGCGCTGTTCGTCGGGCGGCCACGTGCCGCGCCCTTGCCACTCGACCATCCGCGGCACCCGATGGGCCAGCGCCAGCAGCGCGGTGATCGCGTACTCGGCGATGGTCGCCGCGTGCACGCCGCTGGCGGTCACGAGCGGGATGACGCTCTGCACGTAGAGCGGATGCTCGCCGAGCGCGTCCACGCCGGCCATGTGCAGCTGCACCCACTTGAGGTTCGGCGCCCGTCCGAGGTCACGCGGCGGCGCCCCCGCGTAGAGAACGTCAGTACGCGCGTAGTCGGCGCCAGCCGGGTCCTCCCGCGTGACGCGCAGCTCGGGCGAGACGCGGCGGATCCGATCGAGCTGCGCCTCGTTGAATCGCATGGTCACGAGCACATTCAGCGCTGCGGTCGGCATGACGCAAAGACTACCGCAGCCTCGGGCCGCTCGTCGTCTATACTCCCGCCATGAACCAGCCGCTCGAGTGGAGATCAGCGAGCGGGCCTGCATCGTCTCCAACACGTTGGCTGCGGCCGTCACGCTCAAGATCCGACGCGCGTAGTCATCCCAGGAGGTCGTCATGGCGAAGGAAGCGATAGACAACGGCGTGATATCGCGACGTGCGCTCCTCACGGGCATCGGTGTGGCCGCCGGCGCGGTGGTCG
>JBGPZN010000233.1:0-5735 GCA_041493815.1 Methylomirabilia bacterium | reverse complement strand
GTCGAGACGATCGACGCCGCCCTCGCCCGGCTCGCCCCGGGCGCCGTCACCTGGATCAACATCGACGGCCTCGGCGATGTCTCCGTGTTCGCGCGCCTGGGCGAGCGTCTGGGCCTGCACCCGCTCGCCCTCGAGGACGTCCTCAACGTCCCCCAGCGACCCAAGGTCGAGCGGTTCGACAAGCACATGTTCCTGGTCATGCGCACGATGCGGCTGGAGGGAGCGGCCACGACGCCGGCGGTGCCGGCCACAGCGACGATCGTCGACGAGCAGGTCAGCGCGTTCTTCGGCGCCGAGTGGGTGGTGACCATCCAGGAGCGCAGCGACGGCGACTGCTTCGGCCCGGTGCGGGAGGCGATCCGCAAGAGCCGGGGCCGGGTGCGCGAGGCGGGTGCCGACTATCTCGTCTACCTGCTGGTCGACTCGGTCGTCGACGCCTACTTCCCCGTGCTCGACACGCTCGCCGAGCGGATGCAGGCGATCGAGGAGGACGCGCTGAGCTCGGCGTCCTCGGAGGAGACGCTGCTGCGGCTCACGCGGCTGCGCCACGACCTCATCGCCGTGCGGCGGGCGGTGTGGCCGATGCGGGAGGAGGTCAACGTCCTGCAGCGCGAGGAGTCGCCGCTCATCGCGCCGGAGACGCGGGTCTTCCTGCGCGACGTCTACGATCACTCCGTGCAGGCGCTGGAGATCGTGGAGACACTGCGGGAGACCGCGGTCTCCGTGATGGAGGTCTTCCTGTCCGTGCAGAACCAGCGACTCAACGAGGTCATGAAGGTCCTCACGGTCATCGCCACGATCTTCATCCCGCTCACGTTCATCGCGTCCATCTACGGGATGAACTTCAAGCACATGCCCGAGCTGGAGCGGAGCTGGGGATACCCGGCGGTGCTCGGCCTCATGCTGCTCACCGCCGGCGGCATGGTCGGGTACTTCCGGCGGCGGGGGTGGTGGTGATGCGCGTGCTCGTCGTCGGCGCCGGCGGAGTCGGCGGGTACTTCGGCGCGCACCTGGTCCGCGCCGGCACCGCCGTCACCTTCCTGGCCCGCGGCGTCCACCTGGAGGCGGTGCGCCGGGACGGCCTGCGGATCCGCTCGACGGTCGACGGCGAATGGAGCGTGAAGGCCGACGCGGTGAGCGACGTGGCCGGGCAGCCGGCCGCCGACGTCGTGCTGTTCTGCGTGAAGTCGTTCGACACCGAGACGGCGGCCGCGGCCATCCGCCCGGTGATCGGGTCCGACACGGCCGTCGTGTCGCTGCAGAACGGCGTGGACAACGAGGAGACGCTCGACCGCGTGCTCGGCCCCGGTCACGCGGTGGGCGGCGTGGCCTACGTCTTCGCCACGATCGAGTCGCCGGGGGTGATCGCGCACCGCCTGGGCGGGCGCGTGGTCTTCGGCGAGCTCGACGGCCGCCCCAGCCCGCGCCTGCAGCGCCTGCGCGAGGTGTTCGCGGCCGCCGGCGTGCCGGCCGACGTCGTGCCCGACATCCGGCGCGCCCTCTGGGAGAAATATCTGATGATCAGCGCCCAGGCCGGCATGACTGCACTGACGCGCGCGCCGATCGGCGTGATCCGCTCGGTGCCGGAGACCTGGCGCATGTACCGCCTCATCGTCGAGGAGCTGGCCGCCATCGCGCGCGCCGGCGGCGTGCGCCTCGGCGACGACGTCGTCGAGGCGGTCGTGAAGGCGGCCGAGGGGCTGGCCCCCGAGGCGCTGTCCTCGCTGCACCACGACCTCGTCCAGGGCCGGCGGCTCGAGCTGGAAGCGCTGCACGGCCACGCCGCCCGTCTCGGCCAGCGGCTCGGCGTGCCGACACCGATGGTGCTCGCCGTCTACGCGGCGCTGAAGCCCCACGTCGACGGCCGGCCGGCCAGGTAGGGCGCGTCTGGCCTCTCCGGCGCGCGAGGTCTGGAGCTACGTGTCGCGCTACCGCGCTCGCTACGCGCTCGGGGTGACGTGCCTGGCCGCCGCGACCGGCATGTCGTTGGCCATCCCGTGGACGGTCAAGCAGGCGATCGACGCGCTCCAGACCCAGGGCCGCCAGGCGCCGCTCGGCGGCTACGTGACGCTGATCCTGCTGTGCGCGGCCGGCAACGGCGTGGCCCGGCTCGCCTCGCGCTTCGCCATCGCCGGCGGCGCCCAGCACGTGGCCGCCGACGTGCTGAGCCGGCTCTACGCGGCATTCCAGACCTTCCCGCCGGCGGTGTTCGCACGCTTCTCCACCGGCGACCTCATGACCCGCGCGGCCAGCGACGTCGCCGCCATCCGCTCGCTGGTCGGCTTCGGGATCATCTCCGGCGCCTCCACCGCGCTCGCCTTCGTGGGCGCGCTCGCCGCGATGCTGGCGGTCGATCCCTGGCTCACGCTGTGGGCGATGGCGCCGGTCCCCCTGCTCGTCCTGCTGGTGCGCTCATACAACAGCGTGGTGACGGCCCGCACTCACGCCATGCAGGAGCGGCTGGACGCGCTGTCCACGCTCGTCCAGGAGCGGCTGGCCGGCATGGGCGTCGTGCGCGCGTACACGATGGAGGCGCGGGCCGCGGCGGAGTTCGCCGCGGCCAACGGCGCGCTGCGCGACACGAGCACGGCGCTGGCCCGGTCCCAGGCCCACTTCACGCCGCTCATGGGCCTCGTCGCCGGCGTCGGCACGCTGGTCGTCCTGTGGGCGGGCGGCAGCGCGGTGGCCGGCGGCCGGCTGTCGCTGGGCGCGATGGTCGCCTTCACCGGCTACCTCGGGTACCTGGCGTGGCCGACGGTGGCGCTGGGCTTCACGCTCTCGATCGTCCGGCGCGGGCTCGCGTCGATGGAGCGGATCCAGCAGGTGCTCGAGCAGGCGCGGTCGGCGGCGCCTGGACTCCCGTCGGCCCCGCAGCCGCAGGCCCCGGCCATCCGCTTCGCGGGGCTGACGTTCGTGTATCCGGGCCGTGCCCCGGTGCTGCAGGACGTGACGTTCGACGTGCAGGTGGGGGAGATGGTGGCCGTCGTGGGACCGACGGGCAGCGGCAAGTCCACGCTTGGTCTGCTGCTGGCGCGCCTGTGGGAGCCGCCGGCCGGCACCGTCTTCGTGGGCGGTGTCGACGTCACCACGGTGCCGCTCGATCGGCTGCGCGCGGCGCTGGCCTGGGTGCCGCAGGACGCGTTTCTCTTCTCCCGCGCGCTGCGCGACAACGTCTCGCTGGGCCGCGAGGAGGTCGACCCCGCGGCCGTGGAGCGGGCGGGGACGGCCGCCGGCGTCGCCGAGGAGATCGGGGCCTTCGCCCAGGGGTGGGACACCGTGGTCGGCGAGCGCGGCCTGACGCTCTCGGGTGGCCAGCGGCAGCGCGTCGCGCTCGCGCGCGGGATCGCCGGGGCGCCGCCGATCCTCGTGCTCGATGACGTCTTCGCCAACGTCGACTCCGCCAAGGAGACCGAGATCCTGGCCGGGCTGCGGGCGGCGGCGCCGACCATCCTGCTCGTCACCCACCGGCTGCGGGCCGCCCAGAGCGCCGACCGCATCGTGGTGCTCGAGGGCGGGCGGATCGTGGAGCGGGGGACCCACACCGCGCTCCTGGGGCAAGGCGGGCTCTACGCGCGGCTGTGGCGGATGCAGCGGCTCGAGGAGGAGATCGCGCGTGCCTGACCCGGTCGTCGAACAGGAGTACGACGACGTCCTCGGCCGCGCTTTCGACCGGAGGCTGGCGGCGCGGCTGTGGGCGACGGCGCGGCCGCACCACCGGCTGGTGTGGTCCTCGATGGCGCTGTTCCCGCTCATCGCGGTGGTCGAGCTCGCGCAGCCGTACCTGCTCAAGATCGCCATCGACGACCACATCCTGCGCGCCGACTGGGCCGGGCTGGCCACGGTGGCCGGTCTCTACGCCGCCACGCTGGCCGTGCTGTACGGCCTGCGGATGGTGGAGGCGTACCTGATGGCGCTGACCGGCCAGCGGGTCATCCACGATCTGCGCGCGGCGCTCTTCGGCCACCTGCTGCGGCTCGAGGCCGGGTTCTTCGACCGCACGCCGGTCGGGCGCCTCATGACCCGCGTCCTCAGCGACGTCGAGGCGGTGAGCGAGGCGTTCACCAGCGGCCTGTTCGCGATCGTGGCCGACGTGGTCACGGTGGCCGGCGTCGTGGGGGTGATGCTCTGGCTGGACTGGCGGCTGGCGCTGGTGACCTACGCAATCGTCCCCGTGCTCTTTGCGGTCGCGGCGTACTTCCGCATCCGTGCCCGCGACGCCTACCGCGAGGTCCGCCGCCGCCTGGCCCGTCTCAACGCGTTCCTGCAGGAATCGCTGCAGGGCATGGCGGTGATCCAGCTCTTCGTGCGCGAGGCGCACGAGCGGCGGCAGTTCGAGCGGCTCAACCAGGAGTATCGGCGCGCGCTGTTCGGCTCGACCATCTTCGAGGCGACGCTGTACGCCACGGTCGAGGCGCTGGGCTCGGTGGCGCTGGCCCTGCTCGTCTGGTATGGCGGTGGCCGCATCCTGGACGGCGCGCTGACGTTCGGTGTGCTGGTGGCGTTCATCCAGTACACGAACCGCTTCTTCCTGCCGATCCGCGACCTCGGCGCCAAGTACACCGTGATGCAATCGGCGATGGCCTCGGCCGAGCGCATCTTCGGGCTGCTCGACCGCGCGCCGGTGATCGTGGCGCCGGCGGCGCCGCGCCGGCCGGCCGCGGCCGGCGGCCACGCGGCGTTCGAGAGCGTGTGGTTCGCCTACGAGGGCGAGCGGTGGGTGCTGGCCGACTGCAGCTTCGCCGTCGCGCCGGGCGAGCACGTTGCGCTGGTGGGCACGACGGGCGAGGGCAAGTCCACGTGTGTACGGCTGCTCAACCGGACGTGGGACGTGGGGCGCGGCCGCGTGCGGGTGGAGGGCGTCGACGTGCGCGAGTGGGATCTGGCGACGCTGCGCCGGCACGTCGGCGTCATCTTCCAGGATCCGGTGCTGTTCACGGGCACGGTGGAGGCGAACCTCGCGGTCGATGGCGACGGCGCGGGGGCGACGCTCGAGCGCGCGCTGCAGACCGCCAACGCGGCGGCGCTCGTCGCACGGCTGCCGGGTGGTCTGGCCACACCGCTCGTCGAGCGCGCCGCGAACCTCTCGCACGGCGAGCGTCAGCTCTTGGCCATCGCCCGCGCGCTCGTGTACAATCCCGCAATCCTGGTGCTGGACGAGGCGACGTCGAGCGTCGATCCCGAATCCGAGCGAATGATCCAGGAGGCGATGGCGCGGTTGATGGCGGGACGGACGACGATCACGATCGCCCATCGGTTGTCGACCATCCAGACCGCCGATCGGATCCTCGTCCTGCACCGCGGCCGCATCCACGAGGAGGGCACGCACGCCGCGCTGCTGCGGCACGGGGGCCTCTACGCGCGGCTGCACGAGCTGGGCGCCGGCGCCGCGCTCCGGTGACGTTTCAGGGTGCGATCTATGCGCTCGTGCGACGGATCCCGTCGGGGCACGTCGTGACCTACGGGCAGGTGGCGGCGCTGATCGGCCGGGCCCGGTCGGCGCGGGCGGTGGGCGGCGCGATCGGCCGCTGTCCGGCCGACGTCCCGTGGCATCGGGTGGTGAACGCCCAGGGCCGCATCAGCCGCCGCCGGAGCGAGAGCGGCATGCTGACGCAGCGGATCCGCCTCGAGCACGAGGGCGTCCGCCTCCGCCGCGGCCGCGTACCGCTCACCCGCTATCAATGGGACCCGCCACGAAGAGCAGTGAACCGTCGTCGCACCCCGGGCGAATGGGGGGC
>JBGPZN010000596.1:0-2248 GCA_041493815.1 Methylomirabilia bacterium | reverse complement strand
GCCGTAGCAGTTCTGGTGATGCTCGTTGACGCAGAGGCCGTCCCAGCCGAGCCGCTCCGCCTGCTCGAGCTGGTCCAGGTACTGATTGTAGAGCGTGTGGCCGACGGCGGGATCGTAGTGGCGGTTGGACAGCGTCACCCACGACGACGGCTCGTCGTGCTCCATCGGGTAGGGCATGAGGTGGAAGTAGTAGAACTTCACCGGCTCCCCTTTCGGCCCGCGCAGAACTCGATGACCGCCGCCGCCACCGCCTCCGGCTCCTCGAGGTGCGGCACGTGGCCGGACTCCTCGAAGACGCGCAGCACCGCGCCCGGGATCTCCTTGCGCCACGCCTCGGCGCAGACGAGCGGGGCCAGACGGTCGTGGGCGCCCCAGCACAGCAGCGTCGGCGTCGTGATGCGGGCCAGCCGCCGGCGCAGGAGCGGGTTGTAGAGGTACGGGTTCCAGGCCACGCGGGCCAGCGCGGTGTTCTGGCGGTAGAGCAGCGCGAGCGTGTCGATGCTCATGTCCGGCGGCGCCAGCGCGAGCGCCGCCATCGGATTGTGGAAGACGGTCGCCACGAGCTGCGGCAGCTCCATGCCGAACAGGAACGGATAGATCCAGCCCTCGACCTTGATCCCGACCGGATCGATCAGCGTCATCGACGACAGGCGCGGCGACGCCATGGTCGCCATCTCGGCCGCGATCCAGCCCCCGAACGAGGCGCCGACGACGTGCACGCGCTCGAGCCCCAGCGTGTCGAGCAGGTCGAGGTAGTGGAAGGCGAGGTCGGAGATGTGCTCGATCCACTCCGCGGCCGGCGAGGCGCCGTGCCCCGGATGGCTCGGGGCCAGCACGGTGAACCGCTCGGCCAGGCGCTCCTGGAACGTGAGCCAGCGGCCGCCGGCGCCGGCCCCGTGCAGGTAGAGCAGCGGCGGGCCGCTGCCGTCGCGCAGCAGGTCGACGGGCGTGTCGCGAACGGTGAGGTGAGTCAGCGGAGGCATGGCGTCTAGTTCTACCCCGGGCGGCGGTGCCAGCGCCACCAGAGCGTGATCGCCGTCACCGAGACGATGCCGCAGGCCCCGGTGATGAGGAAGCCGGCGCGGGGGCCGAGCGCTTCGGTCACCGAGCCGACCAGGAACGCGCCGACGGGAATCATCCCGGCGAACATCAGCGTGTGCAGGCTCATCACGCGGCCGCGCAGGTCGTCGGGCACGGTGAGCTGCACCGTCGTGTTGGCGCCGGTCATGAAGAGCATCCCGCAGAACCCCATGACGGCCAGCAGCGCGGCCGCGACCCCGAAGCGGCCCACGCCGGCCATCAGCATCGTCGCCCCGCCGTGGGCGAGCGCGGACACGATGAGCACCTGCACGGGCGGACGCTCGGCGCCGAGCGACGCCAGCACGATGGCGCCGGCCACCGTGCCGCAGCCGATCGCCGTCATCAGCAGGCCGAAGCCGTGCGCGTCCTGGTGGAGGATGTCGCGCGCGAGCAGAGGCACCAGCGTGTTGTAGTTGAAGAAGAACACGCTGACCGCCATCACCAGGCTCAGCACCAGCGCGATGCGCGGCGTGCGCAGCGCGTACCGCACGCCCTCGGCGATCTCGTGGTGCATCGGGCGGCCGCTGGAGGCGCGCGGCAGTCCGGCCGCGTGGAGCGCCATCAGCGCCGCGATCACGGCCAGGAACGACAGCCCGTTGAAGAAGAACGCCAGCGCGGTACCCCAGCGCGCGATGACGAGCCCGGCCAGCGCCGGGCCAACCACGCGGGCGCCGTTGAACATCGCCGAGTTCAGCGCGATGGCGCTGCGCAGCGACTCCCGGCCGACCATCTCGTAGATGAACGCCTGCCGGGTCGGCATGTCGATGGTGTTCGCCACGCCATAGATCGAGGCCATCACCGCGACGTGCCAGTACTGGACGTGGCCGCGGTACACCAGCGCGGCCAGTAGCAGCGCCTGCGCGCACATCACCGACTGGCTCGCGATCAGCAGCCGCCGCTTCGGCAGTCGATCGGCCAGCACGCCCGCGAAGAACGACAGGAACAGGACCGGGCCGAACTGCAGCGTGCCGATGAGCCCGAGCTTGAACGGGGAGTTGGTCAGCTCCAGTACCAGCCACGACTGCGCGACCGACTGCATCCACGTGCCGACCAGCGAGACGAGCTGGCCCGCGAAGAACAACCGGAAGTCGCGGTGGGCGAAGGCGCGCATCGGCGCCGGGTAGCTCGTGGGATCCGCCACGCGCTCAGTCTACTCGCCTGCGCCCCG
>JBGPZN010000181.1:0-6945 GCA_041493815.1 Methylomirabilia bacterium | reverse complement strand
CTGTCGCTCCTGGAGAACGTGGTGCTGTCCGGGTTCTACGGCCAGGGCCGGCCCTCGCGGGCCAAGGCCTTCGAGGCGGCCGAGCGCGCGCTGGCGCTGGTGGGGCTGTCGAGCGATCGGGCGGCGAGCGTCGATGGGCTCGGCGCCGCGGCGCTCAAGAAGCTGGAGCTGGCCAAGGCCCTGGCCACCGCACCCAAGCTGCTGCTCGCCGACGAGAGCCTGAGCGGGCTGGACGAGCACGAGATGGATCAGGCCGCCGACATGCTGCGGCGGATCTGCAAGGAGCAGGGCATCACCATCATCTGGGTCGAGCACATCATGGGCGCGCTGATGCGCGTGGTCGATCGCGTCATGGTGCTCGACCACGGCGAGAAGATCGCCGAGGGGCTGCCGACCCAGGTCGCCACCGATCCGCGCGTGATCGAGGTCTATCTGGGTACCGACGCCGCCGCCGTGCGCGCCGTGGCGGCGACGGCCCGCGCCTGATCGCCGCGTGCTCGAGCTCAGCGCCGTCCGGGCCGGCTACGGGAGCTTCCAGGCGCTCTTCGACGTCTCGCTCGAGGTGCGGCGCGGCGAGGCCGTCGCCGTCATCGGCCCCAACGGCGCCGGCAAGACGACGCTGATGCGCGTCATCTCCGGCCTCATCCGGCCGAGCGCCGGCGGGATCGTCATGGACGGCGTCGACCTGGTGGCGACGGCCGCGCACCGCATCGTCGACATCGGCATCGCCCACGTGCCGGAGAGCCGCCGCCTGTTTCCCCGCATGACGGTCGAGGACAACCTCAAGATGGGCGGCTTCACGCCGGCCGCGCGGCCGAAGTTTCGCCAGCGCCTCGACGTCGTCTACGGGCTGTTCCCGCGGCTGGCCGAGCGGCGCCGTCAGCTCGCCGGCAGCATGTCGGGCGGCGAGCAGCAGATGTGCGCGATCGGCCGCGCGCTCATGTCCGATCCCCGGCTGCTCCTGCTCGACGAGCCGTCGGCGGGGCTGGCGCCGGTGGTCGTGCAGCAGGTGTTCGACCTCGTGAAGCGGATCCGCGCCGGCGGCCTCACCGTGCTGATCGTCGAGCAGAACGTGCAGCAGGTGCTGCGGGTGGTCGATCGCGCCTACCTGCTCAAGGCGGGGAGCATCCGCGCCGCCGGGACCGCCGCCGAGCTGCTCGCCACCGACTCGATCCGCGAAGCCTATCTCGGCGTCTGAGCCAAGGAGACCGAAGTCCCGATGGCCATCCTCGACATCTACCTGCTGGAGGCGCTGATCAACGGCGTCCTGCTGGGCGGCGTGCTGGCCCTGCTGTCGCTCGGCCTCAACCTGGTCTTCGGCGTCATCGACGTCGTGTGGATCTGCTACGCCGAGCTGATCATGCTCGGGATGTACGGGATGTACTTTCTCTACAGCGTCTACCACGCGCCGCTGGTCCTGGCGGGGGTGATCTGCATCGCCGGGGTCGGCGTCCTCGGCGTCCTGCTGCACCTCCTCGTGATCGCGCCGCTGCTGGGGGCGGCGCCGATCAACCAGCTCCTGGCCACCGGCGGCGTCCTGTTTTTTCTCCAATCGGCGGCGACCGTGATGTTCGGCGTCGAGTTCAGGAACCTGGGGCTGCGGCTGCCCGTCCTGAAGCTGGCGGGGATGTTCATCAGCTACTCGCGCCTGCTGGCCTTCGCGGCGGCGCTGATCGGCATGGTGCTCGTCTGGCTGTTCCTCAGCCGGACCTACACGGGCGCGGCCATCCGCGCGATCGCCCAGGATCGCCAGATCATGCCGCTGATGGGCGTGGACAGCCGGCGCATCTACGTGATCACCTCGGCGCTCGGCGGCGGGCTGGCCGGGCTGGCCTCCTGCCTGCTGGTGCTGCAGTACGACGTCCATCCCTTCGTCGGGCTGTCGTTCGGCCCGATCACGTTCCTGATCTGCGTGCTCGGCAGCCTCGGCAACTTCGCGGGCGGCTTCGTCGCCGCCTTCGTCTTCGCCGAGATCATCGCGCTGGGCGGGCTGTTCTCCGACCTCGAGTGGGGCTACGTGCTCGCCTTCGCGTTCTTCATCGTGATGATGTTCGTGCGGCCGCAGGGCCTGATGACGCGACGCTCATGAGGCGGATCCTGCCCTGGCTCGCCGGCGCCGCCCTGGTAGGGCTGCCGTTCGTCTACACGTCGCCCTATCCGCTGCACATCCTGGTCATCATCCTCATCTGGTCGTTCGCCTACACCTCGTGGTCGGTGATGGGACGGTTCGGGCTCACCTCGCTCGGCCACGGCGGCTTCATGGGCGTGGGCGCGTACGTGACGGCGCTGCTGTGGAACAAGGCGGGCGTCAGCCCCTGGCTCGGCGTGCCGGTGGCCCTCGTCGCCGGCGCCGCCCTGGCGCTGCTGGTGGCGTATCCGTGCTTCCGGTTTCGCATCACCGGCCACTACTTCGCGCTGGTGACGCTGGCGCTGAGCGGGATCGTGCTGCAGGTCATCACCGCCACTCGCGATCACACGGGCGGCTCGCTCGGCTACACGCCGGAGCGGTACCAGGGGGGCAGCTCGCTCTACGCGCTGCAGTTCGGCAGCAAGACCACCTGGTACCTGATCGCGCTCGGCGTGTGGGCGGGGGGGCTGTGGGTGTGGCATCGCGTCGACCGCAGCATGCTCCGCTACGCGCTGGAGGCGATCTCCGAGGACGAGGACGCCGCCGCCGCCACCGGCGTTCACGTCACGGTCGAGAAGCTCAAGATCACGGTGCTGAGCGCGGCCATGACGGCGCTGGCCGGCGCGCTCTACTGCCAGTACCAGATGTTCATCTCGCCCGACACGGTCAGCGGCATCTCCATCTCTCTACAGATGGTGTTTGCCGTGGTCGTGGGCGGCATCTATGTCTCGCTCGGCCCCACCGTCGGAGCCGTCATCACGATCCTGCTGGCCGAGGTGCTGCGGATCTCGTTCGGCACCCGCGCCGTCGGCTGGGACAACCTCGTCTACGGCGTGCTGCTCGTGCTGTTCATCATCTTCCTGCCCAAGGGCATCCTGGGCAGCTTGTTGAATTGGGGGCCCCCCAAACCCCCCCGGGCTCGGGGCGCCCCGGCGTAGCCGTGGCACCCCTCGTCACGCCAACCCCTCGGTCACGCGATCAGCGCTCGGCGGGGAGCTTCGTCGGTCCGCTGTTGCTGCGCAGGTGCTTGAGGTCACCCAGCTCGCGCAGGGCGTCGAGCATCTCGACGGGGATCGGGTACGCCTTGAGGGTGCCGTCCTCGTTGATCCGTGCGTAGACGCGCGTGGCCCGACCCTCGCTGACCGGGGCGCCGGTGACCGCGTTCTTGGCCTTGCAGTTCCAGTGCAGCGTGTGCTCGCCGACCTCGGCCAGGGTGATCGTCGTCACGATGCGGTCGCCGTACGCCGCCGGTCCGATGAAGCGGAAGTGGATCTCGCCCATCACGAACGTCGTGCGGTCGTTCTTGATCATCTGCTCGATCGGGTAGCCGATGACCCGGAACAGCTCGTGCTCGGTGTCGTTGAACCACGCGACGATGCGCGGGTAGTAGACGAGGCCGAAGGGATCCGACTCCCCCCAGTTGACCGTGATCTCCTTCCAGTACATGGCCATGGGGCCGTCCTCCGTGAGTGTGGCGACCGTCCGGCCCAGACTACCTCAAGTTGCGTCAGAGCGGCGCGCCTCAGGCGCGATTCCACCAGATCAGGGTACCGGTGATCGGCAGGCTGGCGGCGACGAGGCTGGCCAGGAAGGCGGCAATCCGGCCCGGCAGCCCGGCGATGCGTCCCAGGTGGATGTCGTAGTTCATGGCCCGCAACCGCTCGCCGGGGTCCTTGTCGCGGTGGCGCTCAGCGCCGATCTGCCGCCCCGTGTACTGATCGAACCACAGGCACTCCGTGCGATAGCTCGTCGACGCCTCGGGGCGGGCGCACACCGAGAGCGCGTCACTCGGGCCGGCCGGGAAGCCGACCTCCAGGCGGGCGGCGCCGGGGACGGCGGACGCGGCGAGGGCGAGCACGTGATCGACCACGGGTCGGATGGCGGTGGAGCCGGCGGGCCCGCTCCGCCACGCCGCGGGCGCTCGCGGCGGCTGGCCGCCGGTGGCGATCCAGTAGACGCCGCGATCCATCCACGCGAACGACCAGACGAGGCCGGAGAGCGCGAGGATCAAGCTCACGACGAGCGCGTAGCCACCGAGCACGCGGTGCAGGTCGTAGTTGACGCGGAAGAAGCGGCCGCGCAGGTCGATCGTGAAGCGCTGACGCAATGTCCCCGGCCGGCGCAGATCGCCGGGCCGCCGCGGGAACCAGAGCACCAGGCCCGTCAGCAACGAGGGGACGAAGATCAGCACCGCGACGCCGACGACGCGGCGGCCGATGGCCTCGGGCAGCAGCAGCGTCTGGTGCGCGCGCAGGAGGACGCCGAGCGGGTCCCACAGCATGTCGCGAACGATCAGGACCTCGCCGCGGTAGGGATCGACGTACACCTCGTACCAGCCGGCGGCGCCGGCCGGGGCGACCGTGTAGACGACGCTCCGGTCGCGCTCGGCGCTCAGCGTGAGCCATCGGCGGGTGCCGGCCGGCAGCCGGCCGGCGGCACGCTCGGCGGCGGCCTCGGCGCGCTCCACCAGGGCGGCGGCGGCCAGCGGCCGGCCGCCGGCCGGCGGCGAGACCCGTGTGTACCGGTGCAGATAGAGCTCGGTGATCTCGGGGGCGAAAGCGTAGAGCGCGCCGGTGAGCGCAACGACGAAGACGACGGCGCCGGAGGCGAGGCCCAGCCAGCGGTGGATGGTCCAGACGACGCGGCGCGGTCCCCAGGGCGATGGCAACGCGGCCATGATACTGCGATAGACTTCGGCCCGAAGGCGAGGCGCCGATGACGATCCGCGAGATCCAGGCCGATCACTACCGCATCCCGCTACCGGTGGCGCTGTCCGACAGCACGCACGGGACCATTCGCCACTTCGATCTCGTCACCGTCCGCGTGCGCGACGGCGACGGCGGCGAGGGCGTGGGCTACACGTACACGGTGGGCGCGGGCGGAGCCGCCGTCCTGGCACTCGTCGCGCGCGACCTCGCCCCGCTGCTCTCTGGCCGCGACCCCGACCGCATCGAGGAGCTGTGGCAGGCCATGTGGTGGACGCTGCACTACGGCGGCCGCGGCGGCGCCCAGGCCCTCGCCATGTCGGCCGTCGACATCGCGCTGTGGGATCTGCGCGCTCGGCGCCAGGGGGCGCCGCTGTGGCGCCTGCTCGGCGGCTTCGACCCGCGCGTGCCCTGCTACGCCGGCGGCATCGACCTCGACTTCACGCTCGACGCGCTCCTGCGCCAGACCGACGACAACCTCGCCCGCGGCTTCCGGGCCATCAAGATGAAGGTCGGGCGTCCGTCATTGCACGACGACGTCGCCCGCGTGCGGGCCATGCGCGCGCACCTGGGCGCCGGATTTCCGCTGATGGTCGACGCCAACATGCGGTGGAGCGCCGACGACGCGATCCGCGCGGCGCGCGCCCTACGCGAGCTGGAGCCCGTCTGGCTGGAGGAGCCGACCATCCCCGACGACGTGCCCGGCCACGTGCGCATCGTGCGCGAGGGCGGCCTGCCGGTGGCGGCCGGCGAGAACCTGCACACCCTGTACGAGTTCCGCCAGCTCATCGCGGCCGGCGGCGTCACGTTCCCGGAGCCCGACGTCACGAACTGCGGGGGCGTGACCGTGTTCATGAAGGTCTGCCACCTGGCCGAGGCGTTCAATCTGCCGGTGACCTCGCACGGGGCGCACGACATCACGGTGCACCTGCTGGCGGCGGCGCCGAACCGTTCGTATCTCGAAGCGCACGGCTTCGGCCTCGACCGATTCATTGCCGAGCCGTTGCGGATCGAGGCAGGGCTGGCGATCGCGCCGGAGCGGCCCGGCCACGGCGTTGAGTTCGACTGGAAGGCGCTCGACGCCGTGCGGGCGAGCTAACCCAGGTCCTTCAGGAACTCCAGCATCGCGGCGTTGACCTCGGCCGGGCGCTCTTGCTGCGTCCAGTGGCCGCAGCCGGGCAGGATGATCGTCTTCCGGAGGTTCGGGATGAACCGGGGCAGCGCCGGCAGCAGCTGGTCCATGCCGCGGAAGGCGAGGACGAGATCGCGCTCGCCGGCGACGTAGAGGGCGGGCACCGTCACCGGCGCGCTGGCCCAGGGCGCCAGCAGCTCCCAGTTGCGATCGATGTTGCGGTACCAGTTGAGTCCGCCCCGGAACCCGACCCGCGCGAACTCGCCCGCGTAGAAGTCGATCTCGGCCTCGCCCAGCCACGCGGGCAGCGTCGGCGGATCGGGTCGGCTCTGCACCAGGCCGACGGCGCGCGGCACCATGCCCACGTCGCCCGCGTCGACGCGGCCGGCGCCGGGATCGCGTCCCTCGCCGGAACCCCAGTAGAGCAGGCGCCGGATCGTCGCGCGCGGATCCCGGCCGAGGTCGGCCTCGGCGACGCCCGGATCCTGGAAGTAGAGCTGGTAGAAGATCGCCTCCGGCGTCTGGGCCATCACGCTCGTCGGCCGCACCGTGCCGCGGGGCCGGAAGGGCACGCTGAGCCCGATGACGGCGCGGAACCGGTCGGGGCGCAGCAGCGCGGCGTGCCAGGCGACCGGCGCGCCCCAGTCGTGACCGGCGATCACCGCCGTTCGCTCGCCGAGTGCGTCGAGGAGCCCCACGATGTCGCCGACCAGGTGGAGCAACGTGTAGTGGTCGATGGGCGCAGGGGCGTCCGTCTGGCCGTAGCCGCGCTGGTCGGGCGCGACTGCGTGGTAGCCGGCATCCGCGAGCGCGACTAGCTGGTGGCGCCAGGAGTACCAGGACTCCGGGAAGCCGTGGCAGAGGACCACCAGCGGCCCCTGGCCTGCCTCGGCCAGGTACATGCGGATGCCGTTGGTCTCGACGACGCGGTGGGTGATCTCCATGGTCAGTCGATCAGGCCGCTGGCGGTGCCGACGGCG
>JBGPZN010000348.1:0-4065 GCA_041493815.1 Methylomirabilia bacterium | reverse complement strand
GGTCCGCGGCCGTCGCGAAGGCGCCGTTGCCGCCTCCCAATACACTGATCTTCACCTGATCACTCCGTCGCGGCGGAGCGCGGCGAGGCGCTCGGCCGGATACTCGAGGAGTCCACTCAGCAACGCGTCGGTGTGCTCACCCAGGCGTGGCGCCGCCGTCAGGGGCAGATCCATCGCGCCGTCGACCTTGACCGGCGTTCCCAGCGTGGGCAGCGGGCCGTGGCGCGGGTGGTCGACGTCGACGACCATGCGGCGATGCCGCACCTGCGGGTCGGACAGCACGCGGTCCACGCCGAGGATCGGCGCGGCCGGCACGCCGGCGGCGTGCAGGCGCGTCAGCCAGTCCTCGGTCGCGCGGTCGCGGAAGACCGCCTCCACCAGGGCCATCAGCGTCTCGCGATGGGCGAGGCGGGCCCGGTTCGTCGCGAAGCGCGGGTCGCCCTCCCACTCGGGATGCTCGACGGCGCGGCAGAATCCGCCCCAGAACTTCTCGGCGAAGATCGCGATGATGAGGTGGCCGTCGCGCGTGGCCAGCGCCTGGTACGGCACCACCGACGCATGCCCGGAGCCCATCCGTCCCGGCACCTGGCCGTCGGCCCAGAAATACTGCGCGACGTAGGTCAGCAGCGAGACCTGGCAGTCGAGCAGCGAGAGATCGACGCGCGCGCCCTCCCCGGTGCGCGCGCGACGGAACAGCGCGCCGGCGACGGCGAACGCGCCGAACATGCCGCCGGCCAGATCGCCCATCGGCAACCCCATGCGCACCGGGCGCCCCCCCTCCTCGCCGGTGAGCGACATGCCGCCGCCCATGGCCTGCAGCGCCAGGTCGAAGGCCGGCCAGTCGCGGTAGGGGCCGTCCTGGCCGTAGGCCGAGATCGAGCAGAGAACCAGCCGCGGGTTGACGGCCGCCAGCGCCCCGTAGCTCAGCCCCAGGCGCTCCATGACACCGGGCCGGAAGTTCTCCCACACCACGTCGGCCTGGGCGGCGAGGTCGAGGAACACGTCGCGGCCGGCCGGCGTCGTGAGGTCGAGCGCGACCGATTTCTTGTTGCGGTTGATCGACAGGAAGTACGCGCTCTCGCCCTCGGGCAGGAACGGTGGTCCCATCACGCGCATGGGATCGCCGCCGTCGGGCTCCTCGACCTTGATCACCTCGGCGCCCATATCGGCCAGCAGCATGGAGCCGTAGGGCCCGGCCAGCATCCGCGAGAGGTCCAGCACGCGCACGCCCTCGAAGAGGCTCACGGCGGCGCCGCCCGCCCGCGCTCGAGCGCCGCGTGCACGGCGGCCGGCGTGATCGGCAGCTCGGTGAAGCGCACGCCGATGGCGTCCTTCACGGCGTTGGCCACGGCGGCCGCCACGGGGATCACGCCCGACTCCCCCAGACCCTTGGCGCCGAACGGACCCTCGGCGTCGCCGGCCTCGAGCAGGTGCACGACGAGCTCCGGCATGTCGTCGGCCTTGAGGATCGCGTAGTCCATGAACGACGCCGTCAGGATCTGGCCCTCCCGGACGACCAGGCGCTCGCTCAGCGCGTAGCCGAGCCCCATGTGGATGCCGCCGTGGATCTGGCCCTCGGCGGCCAGCGGGTTGAGCGCGCGGCCCACGTCGTGGGCGGAGACGACGCGCCGCACACGGATGGCGCCGGTCGCCTCCTCGACGTCGAGCACCACGGCCTGGGCCGCGAAGCCGTAGGTGGCCGACACGTTGCCGCGCAGATCCTTGTCGAGCATCTCCGTCGGTGGATCGTAGAACGCCTCGGCCACCAGCGTCTGCCCGTGCTCGCGCAGGTGCCCGGCCCGGGCCGCGCGGTCGTAGGGGATGCGCCGCCCCGGCTCGTCGTGCACGAAGATCCACCCGCCGGCGATGCGGAGGCGCTCGACGGGCGCCTCCAGCTCGTCGGCGGCCATGGCCAGCAGCTGCGCGCGCAGCTTCTCGGCGGCCAGGCGGGCGGCGTTGCCGGCGACGAACGTCGTGCGGCTGGCGTGGGCGCCGACGTCCCACGGCTTGATCGTCGTGTCGGAGTTCACGACGTCCACCCGCTCCAGCGGCACGCCGAGCGTCTCGGCGACGATCATGGCCAGCACGGTCTCGGAGCCCTGGCCGATCTCGGTGGCGCCGGTGACGAGCGAGACGCGGCCGAAGTCGTCGAGCTTCACGATGGCGCCGCAGCCGTCCGAGCGGTAGATGCGGGCGCCGCCGCCGACGTGGAACATGCCCGCGTAGCCGACGCCGCGCTTGCAACCGGGCGCCGGCGGCGGCACTCCGCGGGCGGCGTCGGCCAGCGCGTCCAGGCACTCCGGCATCGCGCACGAGCCGATCAGGAAGCCCTGCGGGTTGGCGTCGCCCGGCCGGGTGGCGTTGCGCCGGCGGATCTCGAGCCGGTCGAGGTCGAGGCGCTCGGCCAGGTCGTCCATCTGGCTCTCGACGGCGAACGTGGACTCGAGATTGCCGTAGCCGCGCATCGAGCCCGAATAGGGATTGTTCGTGTAGGCGATCGTCGTGTCGAAGCGGACGGCCGGGCAGCGGTAGAGCCCGGCCACCGTCGACAGCATCACGTAGGGCGTCGTCGAGCCCCACGAGACGTAGGCGCCGTTGTCGATGACGACGTGGCAGTCGCGCGCCAGCAGCCGGCCGGCGGCGTCGGCGGCGGTGCGCAGCCGGATCGTGCACGGCTCCCGTGTGGGACACGCGATGAACTCCTCCACCCGCTCGAACTCGATCTTCACCGGCCGCCGCGCCCGCCGGGCCAGCAGCGCGGCGATGATGTCGATCGGATAGAGATCGAGGCCGCGCCCGAAATTGCCGCCGACCGGCGGCTGGAGCACGCGGACGCGGTCGCCGCTGATCCCGAGCGCCTGGGCGAGGTCCCGCTGGTAGAGGAACGGCACCTGGGTCGCCGACCACATCGTCAGTCGGCCTTCCGGATCCCAGTCGGCGATCGCCACCATGGTGCCCAGGCACGCCGGCGTCACGAAGTTCAGTCGGTACTCGCCCTCGACGACGGCCACCGCCGTGGTGAACGCGCCCTCCACGTCGCCGTAGGTGAACTGGTAGCGCAGGTCGGTGTGGTTGGTCGCCCGCCCCTCGTGCACCAGCGGCGCGCCCGGCAGGAGGGCGGCCAGCGGATCGAACACCGACGGCAGCTCGGCGTACTCCACCTCGATCAGGTCCAGCGCCGCCTCGGCGATGGCGGCGGTCTCGGCCGCGACCGCGGCGACCTCGTCGCGGACGCAGCGTACCGTGTCGGGCTTGAGCGCGAGCTGGTCCTTGGCGAAGCCGAACGGCTGCTGGGCGACGTCCCTCCCGGCGATGACGGCGAGGACCCCGGGGAGCGCGGCGGCGCGGGCCGTGTCGAGACGCACGATGCGCGCGTGGGGATGGCGCGCGCGCAGGATCTTGCCGTGGGCCAGGCGCGGCAGCTCGAGGTCGTGCAGATAGCGCGTGCGGCCGGTGACCTTGTCGGCCCCGTCGCGCTTGGGGACGTTCTTGCCGATGACCGCGAGCTCGCTCACGGCCGCCGGCGCCGATCGGGCGCCGCGCTCACGCCAGCGAGCCCACCCGCAGTCGCTCGTAGAGCAGGCTGGCCCACTCGGCGAGCGCGGCCGAGCGCCACACCTCGAAGAACGGCGAGCCCAGCATCTCCGCAAACTCGCGCTCGGCGCGCTGCCGGGTCTGCTCCGGCGTCTCCCCCGGCCGGGGCGCGGTCTGGGCGCCGCGGATCCGATCCTTGCGGTACACGAGCGGGAACTCGATGTAGCGGTACAGCTCCCGCATGTCGCGGGCGAAGAACACGATCACCGGGATCGACTGGAACGTCCGGCCGTCGCGGCGATTGAGGTACTCCGCCATCAGGTCGGCGTTGGGTGACGCGTTCGGATCGGGCTCGGGGGCCGCGCCGAACCGCTGGCCGTCGCGCGGAAAGATGCGCAGTTCGAGCCCGGCGGCGTCGGCCACCCGGGCCACCAGCGGGATGTCGCGGCGGCAGTCTGACGACCACTCCTCGGAGATCGCCAGCACCCGGGCGGGGCCGCCGGGCTGGGCGGCCAGCCACGTCCACGCCGC
>JBGPZN010000034.1:0-13923 GCA_041493815.1 Methylomirabilia bacterium | reverse complement strand
GGGATCGGCATCGACGAGGTCGAGCAGGCGATCGCCCGCGCCAACGTCAAGAAGCCGACGGGTTTCCTGTCCGGCCCCCATCAGGCGGTCAACATCCAGTCCAACGCCCAGCTCACCGACGCGGCCGCCTACCGGCCGATGATCGTGGCCTATCGCAACGGATCGCCGGTGAGGCTGGAAGAGCTCGGGCGGATCATCGACAGCGTGCAGACCAACAAGGTCGCGAGCTGGTTCAACAACGACCGCGCGGTGGTGCTGGCCGTGCAGCGGCAGCCGGGGACGAACACCATCGAGGTCGTCGACGCCGTCCGCAACCTGTTGCCGGTGTTCCGGCAGCAGCTGCCGGCCTCGGTCGGGCTCAACGTCGTGTACGACCGCTCCGTCGCCATCCGCGAGTCCGTCCACGACGTGCAGTTCACGCTGCTGCTCACCATCGGCCTCGTGGTGATGGTGATCTTCCTCTTCCTCCGCAACGTCTCCGCCACCCTGATCCCCAGCCTGGCGGTGCCGCTGTCGATCGTCGGCACCTTCGCCGTCATGTACGTGCTCGGCTACACGATCGACATCATCTCGCTCATGGCGCTCACCCTCTGCGTCGGCTTCGTCGTCGACGACGCGGTGGTCATGCTCGAGAACATCGTCCGCCGGATGGAGGCGGGCGAGAGTCGGATGGAGGCGGCCCTCAACGGCTCCCGCGAGATCGGCTTCACCATCCTGTCCATGACCGTCTCGCTCGCCGCCGTCTTCATCCCGGTCCTGTTCATGGGCGGGGTGGTCGGGCGGCTCCTGCACGAGTTCGCCGTCGTCATCGGCGCGGCGGTGATCGTCTCCGGCATCGTGTCGCTGACGCTCACCCCGATGCTGTGCAGCCGCTTCCTGCGCCCGCCCCACGCGGGGCATAGCCGGCTCTACCGCGCCTCCGAGCGCGTCTTCGACGGCATGCTGCACGCGTACGACGTCACCCTGCGCTGGACGCTGCGCCACGGGCGGCTGACGATGGCCGTGCTCGTGCTCACCTTCCTCCTCACCGCGTACCTCTTCACCATCATTCCCAAGGGGTTCATCCCGACCGAGGACAACGGGACGATCTTTGCGTTCACCGAGGCGGCCCAGGACATCTCGTTCGATTCGATGATGGCGCACCAGCGCCTGGTGGCCGACGTCTTTCGCGAGCAGCCGTACGTCGAGCAGTTCATGTCGTTCATCGGCGCCAGCGGCACCAGCACCGTGGCCAACAACGGCCGGATCTTCGTCCGGCTCAAGCCGCGGAAGGACCGTCGGCCCGTCGAGGAGCTGATCGCCGATCTGCGGCCCAAGCTGGCCGCGGTGCCGGGCATGCGGGTCTACCCACAGGTGTTGCCGACCATCCGCATCGGCGGCCAGCTCACCAAGGCCGTCTACCAGTACACGCTGCAGGACGCCGACCTCCAGGAGCTGTACCAGTGGGCGCCGCGCCTCTACGATCGCCTCCGCCAGCTGCCCGGCCTGCAGGACGTCAACAGCGATCTGCAGATCACCAGCCCGCAGATCGTCATCGACATCGATCGCAACAAGGCCTCGGCCCTCGGCGTGACGGCGGACCAGATCGAGAGCGCGCTGGGCGCCGCCTACGGCTCCAAGCAGGTCTCCACGATCTACACGCCGACCAACCAGTACTGGGTCATCCTGGAGGTGGACCCCCAGTACCAGCTGGACGCGAGCGCGCTGGCGCGGCTGTACGTGCGGGCGAGCAGCGGGCGCCTGGTGCCGCTCGACGCGGTCACCACGCTGACGCCGGGGCTGGGGCCGCTGGTGGTGACCCACCTCGGCCAGCTCCCCTCGGTGACGATCTCCTTCAACACGAAGCCGGGCGTGTACCTGAGCGACGCCGTGGCGCAGGTCGAGGCGGTGCAGCGCGAGCTGCGGGTCCCCGCCACGCTGAGCGCGACGTTCCAGGGCACGGCCCAGGCCTTCCAGGACTCGCTGCGCGGCCAGGGCCTCCTGCTCCTCATCACCGTGCTCGTGATCTACCTCATCCTCGGGATCCTGTACGAGAGCTTCATCCACCCGCTCACGATCCTGTCGGGGCTGCCCTCGGCTGGAGTGGGCGCGCTCGCCACGCTGATGCTGTTCGGGATGGAGCTGAACGTCTACGGCTTCGTGGGCCTCATCATGCTCGTCGGCATCGTGAAGAAGAACGCGATCATGATGATCGACGTCGCGCTGGACAAGGAGCGGGCGGGGGCGTCGCCGGCCGAGGCGATCTACCAGGGCTGCCTGCTGCGCTTCCGGCCGATCATGATGACGACGATGGCCGCGCTGCTGGGCACGCTGCCCATCGCGCTGGGCATCGGCGCCGGCGCCGACGCCCGCCGCCCGCTCGGGCTCGCCGTCGTCGGCGGCCTGCTCGTGTCCCAGCTGCTGACCCTCTACATCACGCCGGTGCTGTACCTCTACATGGATTCGGCGCAGAAGTCGCTCGCCGCGCGGCCGATCTCGAGGATCTTCTTCTGGCGCCGCGGCCGCCGCTCGGCGCCTCCCGGACCGGCCTCGCTCCCTCGACCCGAGCGGCCCGCCTCCGCCTGACGAAAGGAGTCCGCCGATGGCCGACGTGGGCCTCATGGGCATGCACGTGCCGGGCATGTCGTGGCGAGAGATCCGCGACGCCGCCGTCCTGGCCGAAGAGCTCGGCTACAGCTGCATCTCGATGGGGGAGTCGTGGGGCGAGGACGCGTTGACCTCGCTGGCCCAGTTCGCGGCGGTGACCTCGCGCATCCGCATCGGCAGCAGCATCGTGCCGGTCTTCGCGCGCTCGCCAGCCAACCTGGCCATGACGGCGCTGAACCTGGACCGCATGTCGCAGGGGCGGTTCTTCCTGGGGCTCGGCACCAGCGGCCGGCTCGTGATCGAGGACTTCCACGGCGAGACGTTCGCCAAGCCGCTGACGCGCATGCGGGAGTACATCGACATCATCCGCAAGGCCGCGCGCGGCGAGCGGCTCGACCACGACGGCGAGTTCTTCCACATCACGCGCTTCCAGCTTCGCTTCGCGCCGTACCGGGCGAGCCTGCCCATCTACATCGCCGCGCTGAGCCCGCCCAGCCTGCGGCTGACGGGCGAGCTGGCCGACGGGTGGCTGCCGATCTTCCTGGCGCCCGCGCGGATGGCGGCGGCGGTGGTCGAGCTGAAGGCCGGGGCCGAGGCCGCCGGCCGCACGCTGCGCGACATCGCCATCTCGCCCCAGGTCTCGATCTACGTCACCGACGACGTGGCGGCCGCCCGCGACCGCGAGCGGCCGCACATCGCCTTCTACATCGGCGGCATGGGCGTCTTCTACCACGCGTACATGCGCCGCATCGGCTTCGGCGCCGAGGCCGACCGCGTCCGCGAGGCATTCCAGGCGAAGGAGCGCGAGCGGGCGGCGCGGCTGGTCACCGACGAGATGGTCGACGCCATGACCATCCTCGGTAACCCGAAGCAGTGCCGCGAGCAGATGCAGCGCTTCTTCGACGCCGGCGTGCAGGAGATCCGGCTGGTCTTCAACGAGGGGGACAAGGAGTCGTATCTGCGCGCGCTGCGGGCGGTCGCGCCGCGCGGCTAGGCCGGCTTTCGCAGTTCGGGTCTGAGACCGGACGCGCTGCGTCTGGCGTCGCGTCCCCGCCTGATCGAACTGCGGAAGTCAGGCTAGGCGGCGCTACAGCAGCTTCGGCAAGACCTTCTCGGTGAAGAGCGTGAAGCTCTGGTGGCTCAGCGGGGCGCACATCAGGTAGTCGAGGCCGATCGTCTCGCGCAGCTCGACGATCGTGTCGAGCACGCGATCGGGGGTGCCGCGGATGACCACCTCGTTCATGTAGCGCTCCACGGGATCGACTCCGGGCACGTAGTGGGGGGGCGGCGGGCCGGCCCGGTGGGTGGGGTTGGCGTAGGACGCCACCGTCCACGCCGCGCCGGCGCGGGCCACCTCGTCGGCCTCGCGGTCGGTGGCGCCGACGGCGAGCAGGCGCGCGGTCGGGATCACGCGGCCCTCGGTCGGAAAGCCGTGCGCGCGCAGCACCTCGTAGTAGTGCGCGCGCTTGCGGCCGATGTCGGCGTGGGTGGCGTGCGGATCTTGCAGGATGTCGTAGCCCTTCTCCGCGGCTCTCCTGATGGAGTCCGGCGAGGTGGCCGCCAGCCACACCGGCGGGTGCGGCGCCTGCAGGGGCTTGGGCAGCACCTCGACGCCGTCGTAGCGCCAGAACCGTCCGTCATACGTCAGCCGCTCGTTTCGCCAGGCCGCCAGCACGATCTCCACGCACTCGCGGAAGCGGTCGGAGCTCTCCTCCACCGGCACCGCGAAGGCCTCGAACTCGGCGCGGTCGAAGCCGCGGCCGGCGCCCCAGTTCACCCGCCCGCCCGACAGGACGTCGATCATCGCGACCTCTTCGGCCAGCCGCAGCGGGTTGTAGAAGGCGGCCAGCGACACGGCCATCCCGATCCGGAGATGCCGGGTGCGGGCGGCGACGTGGGCCGCCATGACGTTGATCGACGGGCACACGCTGTAGGTGTTGAAATGGTGCTCGGCGAGCCACACGCAGTCGTAGCCCGTCTGGTCCATCATCTCGATGCGCGAGAACGCCCGCTCGTAGACGGCGGTGAGCGGCACCCGCCGCGACCACGAGAAGAACTGCAGGACGCCGACCCGCATCGGAGTCGAGGTCAGAACTCGACCTCCAGATCCTCCAGCGCGTCGGGCTCGGCCCTGGCGGCCTCGATCCACTCGATCATGTCGGGCAGGGCCATGATGCGCTGGCAGTACGCCGCGCACACGGGATCGAGCGGCACGTCGTAGGTGAGGAAGCGCGTGACGACGGGCGCGTACATCGCGTCGGCCATGCTGAGGCGGCCGAAGAGACAGGGTCCCCCTCCGGGCGAGAGGCACTCGCGCCAGATGGTCGTGATGCGCTCGATGTCCGCCTGGGCGCCCGACCAGATCTTGAAGCCCGGCCGGTAGGCCTTCAGGTTCATCGGCAGCGCGGAGCGCAGGTTGCCGAACCCCGCGTGCATCTCGCCGCAGATCGCCCGGCAGCGCGCGCGGGCGGCCCTGTCCGCCGGCAGCAGGCCGGCCTCCGGCCGCGTCTCGTTCAGGTACTCGCCGATGGCCAGCGTGTCCCACACGGTGACGCCGTCGTGCTCCAGGCGCGGCACCAGAACGGACGGGGACAGAAGTAACAGCTCCGCCCGGTTGGTAGGGTCGTCGATCGGGACCACCCGCTCCTCGAACTCCAGGCCGGACATCCGGGTCATGAGCCAGCCGCGCAGCGACCAGGACGAGTAGTTCTTGCTGCTGATGACGAGCGTCGCCGTGGCTATCGGAGCGTCCTTTTGCCGCGGTGCAGCATAAGGTATAAGTGATGCCACTGTAAAGACGATGATCTACCAGGCCTATCAGGCGTGGACCGACTTGGCAGCTCCCGTTCGCGCCGTGGCGGGACTCGCGGCCCCCATGATGCGCTTGCCGTTCCTGGGGGCGCTGACGCCGCCCTGGTGGTCGCGCCTGGCGGCCGCCTACGAGCTCGTCGCCCATACGGGCCTGACCCACCACCGCCCCGCCTACGGCATCGACCGCGTTCAGATCGGCGAGAGAGACGTCGCCGTCCGCGAGGAATCGGCTGACCAGACTCCGTTCGGGACGCTCCTGCACTTCACGAAGGATCTCGACACCCCCCAGCCGCGCGTGCTGCTCGTCGCGCCGATGTCGGGCCACTTCGCCACCCTGCTGCGCGGCACGGTGCGCACCATGCTGCCCGAGCACGACGTGTACCTCACCGACTGGCACAACGCCCGCGACGTCGCGCTCGCGCACGGACCGTTCGGCTTCGACGACTTCATCGACCACGTCATCCGCTTCCTGGAGGCGATGGGCCCCGAGTCGCACGTCGTCGCCGTCTGCCAGCCGTGCGTGGGGGTGCTGGCCGCGGTCGCGGTGATGGCGGAGGCGCACAACCCGGCGGTGCCGCGCAGCATGACGCTGATGGCGGGCCCGGTCGACACCCGCGTCAACCCGACGAAGGTCAACGAGCTCGCCACCAGCCACCCGATCGAATGGTTCAGGCGGCACCTCATCGGCCGCGTCCCGTGGCGATACCGCGGGGCCATGCGGCAGGTCTACCCGGGCTTCATGCAGCTCGCGGCCTTCATGTCGATGAACCTCGAGCGGCACGTCAAGGCCCACGCCGACCTGTACGGGCACATGGCCCGGGGCGACGTCGAGAAGACGCGAGCGGCGCGGGCGTTCTACGACGAGTACTTCGCGGTGACGGATCTGCCCGCGGAGTTCTACCTCGAGACCGTCCAGAAGATCTTCCAGGAGCACCTGCTGCCCCTGGGCCGGCTCGAGTGGCACGGTCGCCGCGTCGATCCCGGCGCGATCCGGCGCACCGCGCTGTTCACGGTGGAGGGCGAGAAGGACGACATCTGCGCCGTCGGCCAGACGGTCGCCGCCCAGGATCTCTGCACCGGCCTGCGCCCGTACATGCGGCGCCATCACGTCCAGGTCGGCGCCGGCCACTACGGCGTCTTCAACGGCTACCGCTGGCAGAACGAGATCTATCCCCGGCTCCGGAGCGTGATCCAGGCCAGCGCGTGACCGTGTAGAATCGCCGGCGAGACATCGACTACCCGAGGAGGCGACCATGAGCCTGTTCAAGGAGCTGAATCACGTCAGCATCACGGTGACCGACGTCGCCAAGGCCCGCGAGTTCTACGGCAACGTCCTCGGATTCCAGGAGATCCCCCGCCCGGCGTTCGACTTCCCGGGTATCTGGTACGGCCTCAACAACGGGCTGTCGCTGCACATCATCCTCAACGACCAGCTCGTGCGCCCGGCCGTCGAGCGGGAGCGGATCGAGGCGCGCTACGCGCACTTCGCGCTGTGGACCGAGGACGCGGATGCGACGGCGGCGAAGATCGAGCAGCTCGGGCTGCCCTGCCGCGACGTCGTCTCTGGACCCACCGGCCTGCGTCAGGTCTTCGTGAAGGATCCCGACGGCAACATGGTCGAGTTCATCGGCCCCACGACGTCGCCGAGCGCGGTGCGCCGGATGGAGTCGTAGCGGCGCGCTCGGGCCCGGCTAGACTAGCGCGCGATCGCGGGGAAGCGCGCGACCGAGAACGGGCTGAGGTCCGTCTCGGGGGCCTTGCCGAGCATCTGGGCGGCCACGAGCTTGCCGCTGTAGGGGCCGAGCGTCAGCCCCGACGGGCCGTGTCCGGTGACCAGGAAGACGCCGCGGACGCCGGGCACGGGCCCCAGCACCGGCAAGGTGTCGGTGGTGAACGGGCGCAGCCCCACGCGCATCTCGCGGATCTCGGCGTTCGCCAGCCCCGGCGCCACGCGGAGCGCCTCACCCAGCACCTCGCGGACCCCGGCGGTCGTCGTGTGCGGCGTGAAGCCGGACCCCGTCTCGCGGGTGGCGCCCGCCACCACGCGGCTGTCCGGCCACGCGACCAGGTAGTGATGGTGAAACGCGCTGATCATGGGCCAGCGGCTGGTGTCGGTGCCGGGCAAGCCGAGATGGATGATCTGGCCGCGCTGCGGCGCCACCGGGATCGTGACGCCGAGCTGCCGGCCGAACGCGTCCGACCACGCGCCGCCCGCGATGGCCACCGCGCCGGCGGTCACGGTGTCACCGTCGAGCACGAGGCCCCGCACCGCGTCGCCCTCGATCACCAGCCGCTCCACGCTCCCCGGGCGGACGACGAGACCCCGGGCCTCGGCCGCCGCGCGCAGCGCGCGATTGAGGAGGCGACCGTCCACGCGCGCCGCGCCCCGCGAGTAGATCGCGCCGTGCACGGGCGCGAGCGGGGGAAACAGCTCGCGGGCCTCGGCGGCCGTGACCTCGTGGAGGTCGTCGGGCGTCGGCAGCCCGCGCCTGCGCTGGCGCTCGAAGACGATGCGCCGGGCGCGCTCGAACGGCTCGATCTCGTCGTCCGACACCGCGACGACGAGCTGCCCGCAGCGCGCGTATCCGGTGTCACCGGCCTGCTCGCCGCGTAGCCGATCGATGAGCGCGGGATAGTACGCGACCGCGTCGACGGCCAGGCGGAACCACGCCTCCGGATCGCGACTGTTCGTCTCCGGCGACAGGATGCCGGCGCCGGCGTCGGTCGCCCGGCCGGTGTCCGCGCGGTCGATCAGCACCGCCCGCGCGCCCGCGCTGACGAGGTGATACGCAGTGGCGGTACCCAGCAGGCCGCCGCCGACGATGGCCGCGTCGAACATCGCAGGATTCTAGAGTCCGTCTCCAAGTCCCGTCAACACGCACCAATGACTCGTGCGGTTGACCGCCACGCCCCGGTCGGCGCAAGATGGCGGTGACCGATCACACGCCAGCCAGGTGACCCATGAAATTTGGCCTCTACAGCTCGATCGCCAGTCCGCCCCGCGGCGAGCATCTCGAACGCTGCATCGACGAAGTGATCGCCGAGGCCCAGCTGGCCGAGGCGAGCGGCTTCGACTCGTGCTTCTTCGGAGAGCACCACCAGGATCACGACGGATTCCTGCCCTCGCCGCTCATCGTCGCCACCGCCGTCGCGGCGCGAACGGCCCGCCTGCGGGTCGGCACCTCGGTGATCCTGCTGCCGCTCCACCATCCGGTCCGCGTGGCGGAGGACGCGATCACGCTGGACCTCGTCTCCCGGGGCCGCCTCGTCCTCGGCGTCGGCATCGGCTACCAACCCGCCGACTTCCGCGCGTTCGGGCTGCCGATGGAGCATCGCGTGGCGCTCTTCGAGGAGAGCGTCGAGATCCTGCGCCTGTGCTGGGCGGGTGAGCGCTTTTCGTTCCGCGGCAAGCACTACACGCTCGAGGACGTGCAGATTCGCCCGCGGCCGTTTCAGGTGTCGGGGCCGCCGCTATGGATCGGGGCCAGCGTGCCGGCGGCGGCTCGCCGGGCCGGACGGCTCGCGGACGGCTTCGTGGGCACGCCCAGCACCAACCTGGAGGATGCCACACGGCTGGCCGACATCTACAAGGACGCGGCCCGCGAGGCCCGGCGGCCGGCCGAGGTCATTCAGATGCGCGACGCGTGGGTCGCGCGCACGCGGGCGGAGGCCGCCGCGGTGTACGGCCCGCACGTGATGGCGGCGTACCGGTACTACTGGGAGCACCGGCTATCGGAATTCCAGAACCTGCCGGCCGACACGCCGTTCACGCTGGACAACCTCGCGCCCGATCGGCTGATCCTCGGCGACCCCGAGACGTGTGTGCGGGAATTCCAGCGCTGGCAGAAGGCGACGGGGGCGAGCACCTTCCTGCTCCGCCTGCGCCACGCGCATTCGGGCGGGCCGCCGCACGACGAGATCATGGCCGCGATCCGGTTGTTCGGTGAGCGTGTGCTGCCGTACTGCGCGTCGAGCTGAGGGTCGAGACCGTGCGGTGAGGGCTAGGCGGTGCGGCTGCGGCGGACGGCGACGCGGGTGATCAGCCAGGCGCCGAGGGCGGCGGCGATCACGACCTGCACCCCGATGCTCACCGCCCGCAGGTTCTGCTGCATGACCTCGAGGCTCACGCCGCTCGAGTAGCCGATCAGGATGAACACCCCGGTCCACACCAGGCAGCCGACGGCGTCGCAGGCCAGGAAGCGCGGGAAGGGCATCCGCGTGAGGCCGGCCACCGGGGCCAGCAGCACCCGAGCGCCGATGACGAAGCGGCCGAACACGACGCTGGCGTGGCCGGGCTTGAACCGCGGCGTGTGACCCGTACGGGCGATGACGCGGGCGCCGGCGAGGCGGCCGATCCAGTAGCCGATGTTGTCTCCGACGAGGGCGGCGGTCGCGGCGATCGCCAGCCCGAGGAGCGGGTCGAGATGGCCGTCCTTGGCCACGACCCCGAAGGCCAGCAACAGCAGCTCGCCGGGGATGGGCAGGCCCGCGTTGTCCAGCAGGATCGCCGTGAAGACGATCCAGTATCCGTAGGCCACGAACAATCCCATCAGCAGCTCGGCGGTTAGCGTCACGTTCGTTTCCTCCGGGCCTGTCAGTGAGCAATGGCCGTACCACTCCTGAGACACGGCGTAACTCCGCATGGATGCGGAGGTCTTTGGGCTCCTCTGAGCAGGGAGTGCCCAGTTCGAAACCACGGCGGGTGGCCCGATTTAGACCAGCCTCCCGAGGGTTCGGCGTCGTCCCTGGGAACGACGCTGCGCCGGGGCGACCCCGAATCGCGACGTGCAGCCGGCGCCCGTCTGGCCCAATGCTGCCGATGCTGGAGAAGAACTTCACCGGGAGGAGCCAGCTCATGGCCAAGAAGGGCAAGGCGAAGGCGCGGAAGCGGTCCGGCAAGCGGAGCGTGAAGGATCTGTCGCCGCGTTCGGCGAAGGGCAAGAGCGTGAAGGGCGGCGCCAGCAGCGCCAACAATCTCAAGCAGATCGGGCTGGCGCTTCACAACTACGCGGGCGTGTCCGCGCAGATCGGCAAGAGTATCAACCCGGCCTGAGGTGCCGCGCCGTCCTATGGTAGCGTCTGCCGCATGGCAAGGCTGGCGCTACGGGTCAACGGCGCGAACCGGGAGGTCGAGGCGGACGACTCCGACGTCCCGCTGCTGTACGTCCTGCGCAACGACCTCGGGCTTTCGGCTTGCAGCGTCGGTCGGCCGCGGTGTAATAGCCCGAGGGCAGGGACGATGCGGACCCGACTTCACTGACGGCAATTGCCGAGCCTCTCAACAGCTGGGAAAGGAGCATTGCCGTGCAACTGGGCATGATCGGTCTGGGCCGCATGGGACAGAACATGGTGGTCCGGCTCGCGAAGGCCGGGCACCAGCTCGTCGTCAACGATCGGAGCGCGGAGGTCATCGCGCAGACCCAGCAGCGCGTGCAGAAGGAGGCCGCCGGTCAGGCCGGTGGCGCCGCCGCGCTCAAGGAGTTCGTCGGCAAGCTGACCGCGCCCCGGGCCATCTGGTTGATGACGCCGGCCGGCGTCGTGGACCGCGTCATCGCCGACCTCGTCCCGCTGCTGCAACAGGGCGACATCCTCATCGACGGCGGCAACTCGTACTACATCGACGACATCCGGCGCAGCAAAGAGCTGGCGACCAAGGGCATCCACTACGTCGACGTCGGAACGAGCGGCGGCGTGTTTGGCCTGGAGCGCGGGTACTGCCTGATGATCGGCGGGCCAGACGCGGCGGTGAAGCAGCTCGATTCCATTTTCAAGGCGCTCGCCCCGGGCCGTGGCGACGCCGGCAAGACGCCCGGACGCGAGAAGCTGAAGGCGAGCACCGCGGAGGACGGCTACCTGCACTGCGGTCCGGCGGGCGCCGGCCACTTCGTCAAGATGGTGCACAACGGCATCGAGTACGGAATGATGGCCGCCTACGCCGAGGGGCTGAACATCATCAAGAACGCCAACGTCGGCCAGAAGGGCCGGGACGCCGCCAGCGCCGAGGTGACGCCGCTGCGCAACCCCGAGCACTTCCAGTACGACTTCAACCTGCCCGACATCACCGAGCTGTGGCGACGCGGCAGCGTGGTGGCGTCGTGGCTGCTGGATCTCACGGCCGCCGCACTGGCCGAGGATCCCGAGCTGGCGAACGTCAAGGCCGAGGTCCCGGACTCGGGGGAGGGCCGGTGGACGGTGCTCGCCGCCATCGAGGCGGGCGTACCGGCGACGGTGCTGACCGCGTCGCTCTATCAGCGCTTCACCTCGCGCGGCGAGGACGCGTTCGCGTGCAAGACGCTGCAGGCGATGCGGAGGAAGTTCGGCGGACATTGACAACATGGGGGGCCCCGAAAGGGCCCCCCAACCCCCCCCAGCGTTCGTCGCGCCCCGGCGGAGCCGGGTCGCTCCTCGATCTCGCGCGTGGACGGGAGCCCCGACATGGCCTCCAATCCCCTAACGCTCGTTGCGGTGCCGCGACATTGCTCCCGGCTCTCGACTGACTCGATCCTCGTGACGCCTCTCGGTCGTTCGCGGTAGAACTGACGGCGATGGACTTTGGGCTGTTCTACTATTGCCAGGGGCGCGGCGTGGCACACGACCAGGCGTATGGCGAGATGCTGGATCAGATCGCGCTGGCGGAGGGGCTTGGGTTTGGGGAGTGCTGGTTCGCGGAGCATCACTTCACGGATTACTCGTTGCTGCCGAGTCCGAATCTGATGATCGCGGCGGCGGTGCAGCGGACGCGGCGGATGCGGTTCGGGAACTACGTCAACGCGCTGTCCTTCCATCATCCGCTCCGGCTGGCGGCCGAGGCGGCGATGCTCGACAACCTGGCCCGGGGGCGCTTCGACTTCGGCGTGGGCAAGGGCGTGCGGCCAGGGGAGTTCGCGCAGCTCGGCCTGAAGTTCGAGGACGGCGAGGCGATGACTGAGGAGTCGATCGAGATCCTGCTGAAGGCGTGGACGAACGAGCGCGCCAGTCACGCCGGCCGGTTCTGGAACTTTCCGGAATTCAGCCTGCGGCCACGCGTCTTCCAGCGGCCGCATCCGCCGCTGCACGAGGTGGCCAGCCGGCCGGCGTCGGTCGCGCGCGTCGGCGCCCGGGGCTGGCCGGTGGCGATGCACTTCACGCCCACGGAGATCGTCGCCCGGTGCGTCGAGGACTATCGCGCCGCGCTCGCCCGGCGGCCCGGGCCGCCCGGCACCGGTGCGTATCGCCCGCGGCTGCTGCTGTGCCGCGAGACCTATCTGGCCGAGACGGCCGAGGTCGCGCGGGCGGAGGGCGCGCTGGCGCTGCAGGGATTCTGGCATCTCTCCTCGCTGGCGGCGCCCCCGCCGCCGCCCGAGTTTTCCGACGCCCGCCTGAAGGAGCTGACGGCCCGCGTGTGGGGCGGGCGCACCTACGACGAGCTGGACACCATCGGCGGCTTCCTCATCGGCGCGCCTGACCAGGTGGCGGCGAGGGTCGCGCACCTGGAGGCGAGCGGCGTCGACACGCTGCTGCTCGTGTGCAGCTTCGGCAACGCCTCGCACGCCCAGGTGTGCCGCACGCTCGAGCTGTTCGCCGCGGCCGTGATCCGGCCGCGGCAATCCGCCGCCCGCTGAGCTATGATGCCGAGCCATGGCTGACAACACTGCCCTGCCACTGGCACGCTACACCGTGCTCGACCTCACCCGGGCCCGCGCGGGCCCCACGTGCGTCCGGCAGCTCGTGGACTGGGGCGCCCGGGCCATCAAGATCGAGATGCCCGGCGGCCGCGGCGGCGACGGCATGGGCGGCAATCGCCACGGGTTCGACTTCCAGAACCTGCACCGCAACAAGCGGGGGATGACGCTGAACCTGCGCGATCCCGAGGGCGTGGCCATCTTCAAGAAGCTGGCCCGCGACGCCGACATCGTCGTCGAGAACTACCGGCCGGACGTCAAGCGGCGCCTGGGCATCGACTACGAGGACCTCCGCACGATCAATCGGCGCCTGATCTACGGCAGCATCTCCGGCTTCGGGCAGAGCGGGCCGTATCGCGACCGGCCCGGCGTCGATCAGATCGCGCAGGGCATGGGCGGGCTGATGTCCATCACCGGCATTCCGGGGCAGGGACCCGTCCGGGTGGGCATTCCTATCGCCGATCTGTGCTCGGGCGTCTTTCTCGCCCAGGGCATCCTGGTGGCGCTCCTCGAGAGGGAGACGACCGGCGAGGGCAAGTGGGTGCACACCTCGCTGCTGGAGGCGATGCTGTCCATGCTCGACTTCCAGGCGTCACGCTGGCTGATGAGCGGCGAGATTCCGCCGCAGGCGGGCAACAACCATCCAACTGGGATTCCCACCGGCGTCTTCGAGACGAAGGACGGCCACATCAACATCGCCGCCGCCGGCGACGAGATCTACGAGCGGTTCTGCCGCGCCCTCGAGCGTCCCGACCTGCGTACCGATCCGCGCTTCGCCACCGCCCGGGCACGCTCCGCCAATCGCGAGGTGCTGATGGAGGTCCTGATGCCGGTCACCCGGCAGAAGGCCAGCGCCGAGTGGATC
>JBGPZN010000586.1:0-2290 GCA_041493815.1 Methylomirabilia bacterium | reverse complement strand
GCGCTCGAGCAGCGGCAGCCCCAGCGTGCGCTCGAGGTGGCGGACCTGCATGCTGACGGCGGGCTGGGTCAGGTTGAGCGCCTGGGCCGCCCGCGAGAAGGAGCCGTGGCGGGCGATCGCCTGCAGCGTGCGGAGGTGGGCAATCTGGAGGTCCATCGTCGTCGTCAAAATTTATGTGATGGTCTGGATCAAAACAATTGATTTCCTTGATGGGGACGGCCGGGGCACCCTGCCCGCATGGACACGATCCGTTTTGCGACGCCGTCGGATAACGCGGCGATCGCCGCCATCTGGAACCGCGAGGTCCTCCGGACGACGGCGACGTCGGACACCGAGCCGCGTGACCCCGAGGCCCAACGGGCCTGGCTGGCCGCGCACGGTCCGCGTCACCCGGTCATCGTGGCGGTGGACGGCGACGAGGTCGTGGCGTTCGGCGCGCTGTCACCGTACCGCCCCAAGCCGGCCTACGCGTGGACCGCGGAGAACTCGGTCTACGTGAAGGATGGCTGGCGCGGCAAGGGGCTGGGCGGACGCATCCTCGACCGGCTTCTGGTCCTCGCGCAGGAGCACGGCCATCGCTCGGTCATCGCGCGCATCACCGCCGCCAACGAGGCGTCGCTGGCGCTGCACGAGCGCCGCGGCTTCGTGCGCGTCGGCCACGAGCACCAGGTCGCGCTCAAGCACGGAATGTGGCTGGACGTCGTCACGCTTCAGCGGATACTGAGCGCCTGACGTCATCCCGGTCGCCCGGAGGAGCGTGATGGGCCCGCGGGGCACGATCCGCGTCTGCGTGACCATCACCGCCCTCGTCCACGTCGTCACCTACCTCCTCAACACGCAGCTGCCGCTGCACATCGTGGCGCTCGGGGGCAGCCACGCCCAGATCGGCTGGCTGTTCGCCGTCACCACCGGCGTGGCCATGCTCCTGCGCCCCCAGGTGGGAGGCTGGACCGATCGCTACGGCGGTCGGGCGGTGATGCTGCCGGGCGCCGGCGTCCTCGTCGTCACCATGCTGGCGCTGTACCTCGCCGCCACGCCGCTGGCCTTCATCGTGCTGATGGCCGGCCTCGGCATCGCCAACGCGCTGCTCTCGACGACCGGCAGCATCGTCGTGGCCGGCGCGAGCCCGGCCGACCGCCGCGGGGAGTTGCTCGCCCTGTACTACGTCGCCTCCTCCGTCGGTGTCGCCCTCGGGCCCGCGCTCGGGTTCGGCCTGGCCGACGTCGGCGGCATCGCGCTGAACTTCGGGGTGGTGACCGCGCTCTCCGTCGTCATCGCCGCGCTCGTGGTCGTGCTCCGCACGGCGCCCGGCAATGAGACGGCGCCGGGCGGCCTCGGGCGCTTGTGGAGTCCGCACGCGGTGCCGGCGTCGATCGCGCTCATCGTCATCACGCTCGGCGCCGCGACGGTGTACGCGTTCCTGCCCCTGCACGCCGCCGCCGGCGGCTTCGGCCGCATCGCGTGGTTCTTCCCGCTCATGTCGGGCTGCACGATCGTCTGCCGCTTGCTGCTGCGCCGGGCCTCCGATCGCTTCGGCCGCACGCGCGTGCTGGTGCCGGCGCTGATCACCATCGCGCTGGGCCACATCGCGCTGGCGGCGCCGCCCACGGTCCTCTCGCTCGTGCTCGGCGCCGCCCTCCTCGGCTCCGGCAACTCGATGCTCTATCCCACCCTCGTCGCCCTCATCGTCGATCGCACCCCCACCGCCGAGCGCGGCCGCGCGATCGGCACGCTCTCCGGCGCCTGGGACGTCGGCCTGGCCATCGGCTCCCCGCTGATCGCCCTCCTCGTCCAGACCCGCGGCTTCTCCGCCGGCTTCCTCGCCTCCGCCCTCGCCGTCGTCCTCGGCCTCCTGGTCTTCCTCGCCACCGAACGCCACCGCGCCCGCGCCATCACCCCCCTGGCCGTCGCCCGCTGATGTCGTCCAATCGTCGTTCGATCTCGGAGATGCCCTGGCGCGCGGTCGGTGCCGCCGGGCGCGAGAGGGGCCGGGGGTCGGGGTGGGGTCCGCCGACCCGTTTCCCGCAAAGCGAACCGGGCGACGACGATTGATGGACTCGGGTCAACGCGCCCATCGCTCCGCGCTCGTGGTCGCCGGACCCCACCCCGACCCCCGGCCCCCCTCGCGCCCGTACCGCAGAGCGATGCGCGGGGCGCAGGCGAGTAGACTGAGCGCGTGGCGGATCCCACGAGCTACCCGGCGCCGATGCGCGCCTTCGCCCACCGCGACTTCCGGTTGTTCTTCGCGGGCCAGCTCGTCTCGCTGGTCGGCACGTGGATGCAGTCGGTC
>JBGPZN010000519.1:0-2633 GCA_041493815.1 Methylomirabilia bacterium | reverse complement strand
GCGACGCGACGTACATGCCGCCCAGGTGCATGGCCACCGCCAGGCCGATCGTCCCGACGGGGTGCCCGTGGTCGTGCAGATACACCGGCGAGGTCGAGGTGGTGCCGATCATGACGAGCTGGCCCGCCATCAGCGTGCCGAGGGCGATCCGTACGCGCGGCTCCTTCACGATCGCGCCGAGCCGGCGCGCGGGCTCGGCGATGGCGCCCCCGACGGGCGCCTCGAGCCGGCGGGCGATCGCGAGCGGATCGGGCCGCAGCAGCAGCTCGACGAGGATGGCCGCCAGACCGTAGCCGGCCACCGGGATCAGGAACGCGCTGCCCACCGGCGACAACCCCAGGAGCGCGCCGGCCTGCACCGCCGGCTTCATCAAGTTGGGGCCGACGATTGAGCCGAAGGTCGAGCCCCACACGATGAGCCCCATCGCGCGTCCGCGCTGCCCAAGCGGCATGATGTCGGCCGCCGCGTAGCGGGCCAGCAGGTTCGACGTGTTCGAGATGCCGAACAGCGTCATGCCGACCAGGAACAGGACGAAGCTCGCCGTGAGCACGCCCGCCATGCCGAGCCCGGCGCCGACGACGGCGAGGCCGTAGCCGAGCGCCAGCCCCGGCCGGCGGCCGAAGCGTCCCATGAGACGCGAGAGCGGCCAGCTCGCCAGCGCCGCCCCCAGCGCGCCGACGGCGACGGGCACGCCGGACCACGCGTTGTTCCCGGTGATGTCGCCGGCCACGATGCCGCCCACGGCCATGCCGATCGAGTGTCCAGTGCTCGCGCAGGCCTGGGCGGCGAAGAGAGTGGCGAGCAAGAGGCCACGCCGCGGCACCGGTGCCGCGGACGATGGGAGCGAACTCAAGCCGCTAGGGCCTCATCGGGTGGGTCGTGGGCCCCGGTCGCCGGAGCGGCGCCGCCAGGTTGGCGAAGTCGCAGATGAGTGGACGCGTCTCACGCGGGTCGATGATCTCCTCGATCCAGAACGTCTCGGCCGAGCGGAAGGGCGAGCGCAGCTTCGTCAAGCGCTCCTCGATCTCCGCCATCTTCGCCTGCGGATCCTCGGCGGCGGCGATGTCGGCGCGATAGGCCGCCTCGATCCCGCCCTCGAGGGGCAGCGAGCCCCAGCGGCCCGACGGCCACGCGTAGCGCGTGCAGTACTGGCTGCCGTTGCGGTGGGCGGCGCCGGCCACGCCGAAGACGTTGCGGATGATCACCGCGCACCACGGCACCGACGTCTGCCAGATCGCCGACATCGCGCGCACGCCCTGCTTGATCGTCCCCGTCTTCTCGGCCTCGAGGCCGATGAGGAATCCGGGACAGTCGACGAGGTAGACGATCGGAAGATGAAACGTCTGGGCGGTATCGACGAAGCGCTCGACCTTCTGGCAGGTGTCGGCCGTCCAGGCGCCACCGTAGACGAACGGATCGCTGGCCATCAGCGCCACCGGCCAGCCGTCCAGGCGCGCGAAGCCGGTGATCACGGCGCGACCGTACAGCGGCGACATCTCGAAGAACGAGCCGCGATCGACCACCGCCTCGACGATCGCGCGCATCTTGTATGGCTTGCGCGGGTTGCGCGGAATGGCGCCGGCGAGCCACTCCTCGCGGCGCTGGGGGTCGTCGGTCTGCGGCCCGCGCGGCGGCACGTCGTCGACCGAGGACGGCAGGTAGGACAGGAAGCGCCGCGCGCACGCGAACGCGTCCTCCTCGGTGTCCACGGCGTTGTCGACGCCGCCGGCCTTGAGCTGGATCTCCCAGCCGCCCAGCTCGTTCTTGGTGAGCTTCTGGCCCAGGCGCTCGACGACCGGCGGGCCGGCGACGAACATCGCCGACTTGTCCTTGATCATCACCGAGTAGTGCGCGGCGGCCAGGTGCGCGGCGCCGAGGCCGGCCACGGAGCCGAGGCCGAGCGCCACGCGCGGGATGGTGCCCATGTTCCGCACAACCTGCTCCCAGCCGTCCACGGCGGGGACGTTGGCGCGGCCGCTGGTCTCGATGGTCTTGACCGAACCGCCGCCGCCGGAGCCCTCGACCAGGCGGATCAGCGGCAGCCGGAGGTCGTGGGCCATCCGCTCGCACATGTTGTGCTTGCCCTTGATCGTCGCGTCGGCCGAGCCCCCGCGGACCGTGAAGTCGTCGCCGCCGATCACGACCGGGCGCCCGTCGACCCTCGCGCGGCCGAAGACGAAGTTCGAGGGCGTGAGCCCCACGAGGTCGTTGTTGGCGTCGTAGGTCGCGCGGCCGGCGATCTTGCCCAGCTCGTGGAAGGTGCCGGCATCGGCCAGCCGGGCCACACGCTCGCGGATGGTCAGCCGGCCGCCGTCGTGCTGCCGCTTGACGCGCTCGGGACCGCCGAGCTCCTCGGCGAAGGCCTCGCGCCGGCGGAGCTCATCCATCTCCTTTTGCCAGTCCATCGGGCCTCGACTCTACCATCGGATGCCGTACTATGCTGACCGGTCAGCCACATCCCGGATCGAGGAGGCTCTCGTGACCCATCGCGCCCCGCGCTTCGTGCTCTCCCTCTCCCTCGTCGCCGTCGGCTGGCTGCTCGCCGCCGGGCCGACGTCGGCCGCCGATCCGATCCGCATCGGCTACATGGGCCCGCTCAGCGGAATCTTCGCCCAGGCCGGCAAGGACATGCT